>QQUJ01000016.1 GCA_008501635.1 Pseudomonadota bacterium | reverse complement strand
TCAGCGGATTCCATCAGGGACAGGGGTATCTACCTCAGACAAAGTCCGGATGTATGGCTGCAATCTCTACCTCCTCACCATCACTACCTTGGGGGCTTGGCAAATAGGGGCGACCATGTATGAGATAGGTTCTATACACCCAAATGCTGCTGATGGATTTCGGGTTTGGCGGCAAGCTCTTCCGATGTGCCTTCATAGACGATCTGGCCCTTGACGATGATGAGGTTGCGATCGGCAATCTTCATCAAGGCTGTGATGTCTTTGTCGACAACGATCGCTGCGATTCCCGCTTCTTTGATTTTACGGATAACCGACCAAATCTCTTTGCGGATCAGTGGGGCAAGCCCCTCGGTCGCTTCATCGAGCAACACAAGATCGGGGTTAGTCATCAACGCGCGTCCGACGGTGAGCATCTGCTGTTCGCCGCCGGAGAGTTGATTGCCCATGTTGTTGATGCGCTCGGCCAGGCGCGGAAAGAGGTCGAGCACGCGTTCGAGATCCCAGTCGCGGCGGCCATCGGGGCCTGAGCGGGCCGCCATAATGAGATTCTCGCGCACCGAGAGCGTGGGAAAGATGCCGCGATCTTCCGGTACATAGGCGACGCCGGCCTTGGCAACGCGATGGGGTGGCTTGCCGGTTGTGTCTTTGCCTTTGACCAATACCTGACCGGCGCCCGGTGGTGTGAGCCCGATCAGCGATCGCAGCGTCGTGGTTTTGCCCATGCCGTTGCGCCCCATCAGGCTGATGGTCTCGCCGCGCTGCACCTTAAGGCTTACGCCGTACAGTATGTGACTGGCGCCATAATAGGTATGAATCGCTCGTGCTTCGATGAGAGGGGAATCAATGTCCATCGACTGCTTCCTCGCCGAGGTAGGCTTCCTGCACCGCTTTGTTGGCACGTATCTCGTCCACCGTGCCGGTTTCCAGAACGGCGCCGTTGACCATCACGGTCAAACGATCGGCGACGGCGAAAACCGCGTCCATGTCGTGCTCGATCAGGATCAGTGTGTGATTCTCGGCCAGACGTTTCAGCAGTTCGATCACCTGTTGCGACTCATCGGTGCCCATGCCGGCCAGCGGTTCGTCGAGCAGCAGCAGTTCCGGCTCGGTGGCCAGCATCATGCCGATCTCCAGCTGGCGCTGTTCGCCGTAGCTCATAGTGGCTGAAACGGTGTTGCTCTGTGATGTGAGTGCGCACAATTCCAGCGCCTTCTCGGCGCGCGCCTGCACATCCTTCAGCTGTTTGGCACGCCGAAAGAAGCGCATCGAGCTGGGGCGGCGCGATTGCGCGGCCAGCCAGCAGTTATCGAAACAGGTGAACTGCGGAAAGATATTGGTCTTCTGGTAACTGCGCCCGATGCCCGCCTGCGAAATCTTGTTGGGCGGTAGACGCGTGATGTCGTTGCCTTTGAAGAGGATGGTTCCATCGCTGGGCAACAGATCGCCCGACAGCAGATTGATGAATGTGGTTTTACCCGCGCCGTTGGGTCCGATGATGGCGTGAACCTGGCCGGCGCGAAACGCCAGCGAGACGTTCTGCACTGCAAACAGCCCGCCGAAATTTTTCGACAATCCGGTTGTTTCCAGCACGAACTCACTCATCGCCATTCTCCTGCGCTGCGGGCGACTTCTTGCGCAGGCGGCCGGTGAGCTGCGGAATCAGCCCGGCGATGCCGTTGGGCAGAAACAGCACTACCGCGATCACGAATCCGCCCATCAGCAGCAGCCAGTGCTCGGTGAGCTCCTGAAACCAGTCCTGCAGATAGACCATGGCGAAGGCGCCGACCACCGGCCCGTAGAGCGTGCCGATGCCGCCGAGGATCACCATCATCATCGCCGTGCCCGACTCGTGCCAGCCGAGATGCGCCGGACTCATGATCCCGGTGTGCAGCCCCTCGAGAAAGCCGGCAAACCCGGCCAGCGTGCCGGCGATGACAAAGCTCACCAGCTTGTAGCGGAAGGTGGCAAAGCCGAGCGCGCGGGTGCGCGCCTCGTTGGCGCGAATGCCGCGGATCACCTGCCCGAACGGCGAGCGCAGCAGCATGCGCAGCAGAAAATACGAACCCACCAGCCCGGCGAAGATGAAGTAGTAGAGGGTGTAATGATTGTCGAGATCCAATAGCGTCCAGCTGCCCAGCATCACCGTCGGCTTGTAGAAGATGAAGATCCCGTCCGACCCGCCGAGATCGGTGTTCTCGTTGAAGTAGTAGTAGAGCATCTGGGCGAAGGCGAGCGTGATCATGATGAAGTAGATCCCCGTGGTGCGCACCGAGAACCAGCCGATCACCAGCGCGGCGAGCGCCGCTCCGGCCAGACACACCGGCAGCGCGTACCAGATGCTCACCGGCCCGCTGTCGGGAGTGACGATGGCGAGCAGATAGCCCGAGAGTCCGAAGAAGGCGGCATGGCCAAAGCTCACCAGCCCGGTGTAGCCGATCAGCAGATCGAGGCTCATGGCGAAGATGCCGAGGATCATCATGCGCATCACCAGGCTGACGTAGAAGCTCTCCCCGACCCAGGGAAAGATGGCCAGCGCCACCACGGCGAGGGTGAGAATGAAAGTGACCGAACGCGGGGTATCCATGCTCAGGCCTTCCCGAACAGCCCTTGCGGGCGCCAGATCAGGATCACCGCCATGGTGGCGTAGACCGCCACCGAGGCGATATCGGGCAGCAGCACCTTGCCGAAGGTGTCGGCCAGGCCGATGATCATGGCGCCGATGAACGCGCCCTTGATGGAGCCGATACCGCCGATCACTACCACTACAAACGAGAGGATGAGTATCTGATCGCCCATGCCGGGGTAGACCGAGCTCACCGGCGCCGCGATCATTCCCGCAAACGCGGCTAGCACCACCCCAAGGCTGAAGACGATGGCAAACAGTCGCCCGACGTTGATCCCCAATGCCTGCACCATCTCGCGGTTCACCGCACCGGCGCGGATCATCATGCCGAGTCGGGTTTTTCCGATGACGGCATACAGAACTCCCGCCAGCGCCAGGCAGACCATGGAGATAAAAAGTCGGTAATGAGGGTAGACCTGGTTTTCGGTGAGTGGAATCGAACCTTTGAGGATCTCCGGAACAGGCACACTGTAGAAATTGGTGCCCCAGAGGAGCTTCTGCATCTCGTTGAAAATGAGGATCAATCCATAGGTGAGCAGTACCTGGTAGAGGTGGTCACGCTTATAGAGAAATGAAATCGCCGTGCGCTCGACGATATAACCGAGCAACAGCATGATGGGCAGCCCGAGGACAATAGCGACGAAGAAGTTTGAGGTGATGCCGGTCAGCCAAAAAACCAGGTAAGCTCCCAACATGTAGAACGCACCGTGGGCGAGATTGATGATGCCCATGATGCCGAAGATCAGCGTCAGACCGCTCGCCACCAGAAACAGCAAAAAGCCGTACTGGATACTGTTGAGGAGCTGAACCAGGAAAACTGAAATATCCATTCGTAATTGTTTTGTTGTTGGCCTGTCACGGGTGAAACATCATGCCCCCCGGGGCACTGTAGGTGAGCACGAGGGCGGGGCGTCAAACTGCGTCTGTTTCCCCACACCCACCGCGTCCCTCGCGAATCGGACTTTGCTAAGTACAATCACGTAGTAAAAAGAAGCGCCCCAGCACCGTGGCTGGGGCGCGACTCGGTTTAAGACATCTTACATCCCGTCGCCGGATCTTCGAGCGCCTTCGCTGCGACGCCCATCAGTTTCTGGGCGCTGCCGCGCACTTCGCGCAGGTAGATATCCTGAATCGGGTTGTGCGCCTTGGACATCTTCCAGTAACCGCGTGGGCTATCGGGGAACTCGGCACTTTCCATCGCCTGGATAATCGCGCCGGTGGCACCAGTGTCGCCATTGACCGCCCCCATCGCCTTGATCAGAAGTTCACCCGCGTCGTAGCCCTGTACTGCAAAAACGTTAGCGCTGCGTCCCGTCGCTTTCTCGAACGCATCACGGAAGGTGCGGTTGGCGGCATTGCTGATATCCGCCGAGTAGTGCAGCGTGGTCTTGACGCCTTCGGCCGCTTCACCGGCTGCCGCTTCGACACCTTCGGTGAGAAAGCCGGGGCCATAGAGCGGAATGGAATTGTTGAGACCCGCGGCCGCGTAGTCCTTGAGAAACTTTGTCGCGCCACCGCCGGAGAAGAAGGCGAATACCGCATCGGGCTTGAGCGCCGCGATCTCGGAGAGAAACGCCTGGAACTCGACGTCAGGAAACGGTACCTCGATATCCTTGATCACTTTGCCGCCCGCCTTCTCGAAGGCTTCGGTACCGGCGTCCATCATCTGGCGACCCGCCGCGTACTTCCAGGCGATGGTGACCGCGGTCTTGTGACCATCTTTGGCCATCACGGTGCCACCGGGGTAGGCCGGTTGCCAGTTGGAGAATGAGGTGCGGAAGATGTTGGGCGCACAGAGCGGACCGGTGACGGCGTTGGAGCCGGCGTTGGGCACGATCATGATCGGCCCCTCGCGTGATCCAACCATCTTCGCCATCACCGCGGCAATGCCCGAGTGCACCGGACCGACCACGAAGTCGACCTTCTCTTTGTCAACCAGCTTCTGGGTGTTCTGCTGCGCCTTCGGTACCGACATCTCGCTGTCGATCTGCACGAAGTGGATCGGACGGCCGCCCAGTTTGTGATCGGCCTCCGCCAGACGAAGCTTCATCGCGTCGGTGATCGAGTTACCCAGCATCGCGTAGGTGCCCGAATAAGGGAGCAGGATACCCACGCGCACCGGTGCTTTGGCGCCGATGGCAAAACGGGTGGGAACGAAGCTGGATACTGCCGTCACGCCAGCGGCCGCTGCAGTACCCTGCAGGAAACGACGGCGTGTAAAACTATTGGAACCAGAATTGCTCATACCTCTTTCTCCTCTCACTTTAAGGCCATTCCCTCAGGAACGGTATTGTTATTGCTATCGCTATTGGGTGTTGTTCCCATCAGTCTGCCACGTTCCCGAAACCCCTTCACCTTAGGAAACACGGTATTACATCAGCAGAGGGTAACCGCCCCGCGCTGCAAGCAGCTCACTATCTCCTTGGGGTGCCGAGACCCGCGCTGTCGACTGCAGGTTTCCCTGCGCGGGTATGTAAAGTATTGCTGAGACTGTCTGCGCATGCCATCTACTGTTCAATAGTAGTACTCTTGTGCTCCCAGTTCAGATTCTTCTCATTGTTCGGGGAACGCTGGCGCCGGTGAAGATAGTCGTGTCACTGTCTCAACTTGAAACGTTGAATTTTCCCGGTTGCGGTTTTGGGTAGTTCTTCGACAAAGTTGAACCACCGCGGGTATTTGTACTTGGCCAGGCGAGCTTTGCAGTGCGCTTTCAGCGCATCCGCTGTCGCAGTGCCGGCATCTGCCGGGTTCTTCAGCACCAGGTAGGCCTCGGGTTTTACCAGCCCGTCGTTATCCTCGCGGGCAACCACTGCCGCTTCGAGCACCGCGGGGTGATCGGCAAGCGCCGCCTCGATCTCAAACGGTGAACACCAGATGCCGCCTACCTTCATCATGTCGTCGGTGCGGCCCTCGTAGTAGAAATAACCTTTTTCATCCATGCGATAAGAATCGCCGGTGTTCAACCACCCGTCGACCATGGTGTCAGCTGTTTTCTCTGGGTTGTTCCAGTAATAGGCGGCGGTCGACTCCCCTTTGATGAAGAGTTTGCCGCTTTCCCCTGGAGGAACCTCCGCGCCTGCTTCATCGATGATCTTGGCCTGATACCCGGTTACCAGTTGTCCACTGCTGCCCGCCTGCACATCCCCGTCACGATTGGAAATGAAGATATGGAGCGCCTCTGTGGAACCGATTCCGTCGAGAATGACGGTGCCCGTCAGCTCTTCCCAGCGCTCGAAGAGATGAGGAGGCAGTGCTTCGCCCGCCGAGACACAGAGACGAATCGAGGCAAGATCGCGTGGTCCGGTCTCCAAAGCCTGGACCTGCGCTGCGTAAAGCGTGGGAACACCGAAATAGAGCGTAGGGCGGAATTTTTCGATGACATCGAATGTGGTATCCGGTGTTGGACGGCCGCCGAAAAGCACCGCGGTCGCGCCGGTCCACAATGGCATGGACAGGGCGTTGCCCAGACCATAGGCGAAAAAGAGTTTCGCGGCCGAGAAACAGATATCGTCCTCCCGCATCCCCAGGGTTTGCTCGGCGTAGCAGATACCGGTTACCACCATATCGCGTTGACGATGCACGGCGCCCTTGGGTTTGCCGGTAGAACCGGAGGAGTAAAGCCAGAAGCACTCGCTATCCGACTTGGCGGGATGGAAGTCGAGTTGTGCTTTCGCAGCGTCGAGAAGTGAAGTGAGACTCTTCGCTTCGCCGGTGACACGCAGGCTATGTGCCGGTTTGGTACGGGCGGCAGCGAGCGCAGGTTCTACCTCAGCGGCGAATTCGGGGGAATAAATGACTGCCGAGCAGGCAGAGTCTTCGATCATGTATTGGTAATCCTTGGCGCGCAGCAGTGTGTTGATGGGTACCGGAATGATGCCTGCTTTGATTGCGCCCCAGAAAAGGTAGAAGAATTCAGGGCAATCCTTGACCATCATCAACACCCGCTGCCCCGGGATGATGCCCAGGCCGAGCAGGGCATTGCCACAGCGATTGGTCCTCTCCGCCAGCTCCTCATAGGTGACCGCTTCGCCATCGGCGGTACGGATCGCCACCTTGGCGCCGCGCCCCTCCTGCAAATGGCGATCAATGAACAGATAGGCTGCGTTGAAATTCCGGGAGTAAGTGATCTTGGGATCATCACCCGAGTAGTCGACGACTACCGTATGGTCTTGCATGGCGTTCCCCTCAATGCGGACTGCGTAATCCTGCGAACCTGCTCTTCTTAGTATCGTCGGTATTTCTCACTGGCGCTGAAGAAGGCTTTGAAACGGTGCCCACAAACTATATTTGCCGCTTACGTTAGCGTCAAACGCTATCAATACCGCGCGTTACGATCTCCTGCAAGCAGGGCGATGTTGCCCGCAGCTACGCCGACGCACGTCAACTCCGATGGTAGGACTTCGGGCCGACAGGCCGGCTAGACTTTGCTGACCATCCATGAGATTGCGAGGCAGAGGAAACGGGGCGATAGAGGGAATTGCCATCAGGCCAGCTAAACTTTAGTCGACCATGGGATTGCGAGGTAACAAAACCGGTTGCCGCGCTTTCCTAATACGAGCAAGCCGTCTATAGTTGACGTTAACGTAAAAGTAATAAAGCGTGGGCAGGGTTCTGGTTTTCCTGCTGAAGTAAAAAAACTCATGATTACCGATACTTACTGACAATGGTCTGGCAAACTCTGCGGGTGGAAGCCTCTCGTGGTTGGGTGCGGATCGCGCTTCATCGACCTGATCACCTCAATAGTGTTTCGCGTGTGATGCGCGACGAGCTGATCGCCTGTTTCGAGGATCTGGCACAGCGAAAAGACCTGCGCGTGGTACTTCTCACGGCCTCGGGCAAGGCGTTCTGTACCGGCCAGGACCTCAACGAGCGCTATCGGGCGGAGGATACACCGGCCCCCGATCTGGGCGAGGCACTCGACCAAGGCTTCAACCGGCTGGTGCGGCTCATTCGCGCTCTACCGCAGCCGGTGATCTGCGGCATTAATGGGGTGGCGGCGGGGGCGGGGGCCAATCTGGCGTTGGCCTGCGATGTGGTGATCGCTGCCCGCTCGGCGCGCTTTATCCAGTCGTTCAGCCGCGTGGGTCTGATGCCCGATTCTGGCGGTAGCTGGTGGCTGCCGCACCGCGTAGGTCACGCCCGGGCTGCGGGCCTGGCGTTGCTGGCCGATCCCATCAGCGCCGAAACGGCTGCTGCGTGGGGTCTCATATGGCGCTGCGTCGCAGATGAGGAACTGCAGGACGAATGCGAGCGCACCATCGAGACCCTGATGCAACGGGCCCCGCTGGCGCTGGCGGCGATCAAAACCGCGTTGCAGGCGTCGGGAAGCAACAGTTTGGATGCGCAGCTCGATCTGGAGCGTGACCTGCAGCAGCGCCTGGGGAAAAGCCAGGATTATCGTGAAGGCGTTGCGGCGTTCATGGAAAAACGCAACCCGAACTTCGAGGGCAAATAAGCATGCAACCATTGTCGAGTTCAGCCACTGTCGGAGTCATCGGTGCTGGTACGATGGGTGCCGGAATCGCCGAGGTCGCGGCAGCGGCGGGACATCCGGTTCGCCTCTTCGATAGCCGCGGCGGTGCGGCGTCGGATGCCATTGCGGGAATGGGTAAGCGGCTGTCCCGCGATGTCGAGAAGGGCCGTACAACCAAAGAACAACGCGATTCACTGCTTGCGCGGCTGGAGTCGGTCGAGCGTCTGGAAGATCTCGCCTCCTGCGCGCTTATCATCGAGGCCATTGTTGAGGATCTGGATGCCAAGCGTCAGTTGTTTTGCGCCTTGGAGTCCCTGGTCGCTGAAGACGCCATCTTTGCCACCAACACCTCGTCGATCTCCGTCACTGCGATCGGTGCGGCCCTGAACCGCCCGGCTCGGTTGATTGGCATGCATTTCTTCAATCCCGCACCGCGCATGGCATTGGTCGAGGTGATCAGCGGCCTGGCGAGCGGTGCGGACGTCACCGACACGATCATGGCGACGGCAACGGCATGGGGTAAAGAGGCGGTGCGCGCCAGATCCACGCCAGGGTTCATCGTCAACCGGGTTGCCCGGCCCTTCTATGCCGAGGCACTGCGCGCCCTGGGGGAAGGAGCGACCGATGTGCCGACCATCGATGCCGTGATGAAGGGATGCGGTGGTTTTCGAATGGGCCCCTTTGAGTTGATGGATTTGATTGGCAACGATGTCAACGCCGCTGTAACCCAGACCGTCTACGACGCCTTCAACCAGGATCGCCGTTTTGAACCATCGTTGATCCAGCGCGAAATGGTTGCGGCCCAGCGTCTGGGGCGTAAGAGCAGCCAGGGATTTTTCGACTATCGTGAGGGAGCTGCAAATCCGCTACCCGCAACCGCCGAAACGGGAAATATTCCCGCCGCGGTCAAGGTGTACGGTGATCTCGGCGCGGCGGATGCGTTGCTCGCGCTGGCCGGGGATGCGGGTCTCACCATTGAGCGTCGAACAGCGCAGTTTCCCGGTGACGGGTGGATCAGTGTGGGTGCGGCGACCCTGGCGTTGTCCGACGGTCGCAGCGCCACCCAACGCGCCGCACAGGGTTTGGAGAATCTGGTGCACTTTGATCTTGCGCTGGATTTCCGTACTGCCGGGTGCATTGCGCTGGCGCCCGCGGATGGTTGCGACGCGGCCGCGCTGGCCGATGCCGTAGGGTTCTTCCAAGCCCTCGGCAAACAGGTGAGCGTGATCGACGACTATCCGGGTATGTTGGTGCTGCGCACCGTATGCATGCTCGCCAATGTCGGGATCGATGCTGTGCACCAGCAGGTGTGCGATGCGGCGGCCGTCGACATCGCGATGGAAAAAGGGGTGAATTACCCCAAGGGGCCCCTTGCCTGGGCTGAGCAGATAGGTTTGGCCCGTGTGGTTGGCGTGCTCGATAATCTGGCAAAGATTTATGGAGAGGAACGCTACCGGGTATCGCCGTTGTTGCGGCGCAAGGTCTGGGGCGAGAGCAGCTTGTTTTCTGACTGAAGTACCTGAAAGAGCGAGACGATTCCAATGAGTGAAGCTTTCATCTGTGATGCCATCCGCACTCCGGTCGGCCGCTACGGCGGTGCGCTGAGCAGTGTACGCTGCGACGATTTGGGCGCAATCCCCATCAAGGTGCTGATGGAGCGCAATTCGCAGGTGGACTGGACGGCGGTCGATGACGTGGTCTTTGGCTGTGCCAATCAGGCGGGCGAGGATAACCGCAACGTGGCGCGCATGGCGGCACTGCTCTCCGGATTGCCGGTCGCCGTACCGGGCAGCACGGTCAACCGGCTCTGCGGTTCCGGTATGGATGCGTTGGGGATTGCGGCGCGTTCCATCAAGGCGGGGGAGACCGAATTCTATATTGCAGGCGGTGTGGAGAGCATGTCGCGTGCACCCTTTGTCATGCCCAAGGCCGACAGCGCCTTCTCGCGCAGCAACGCCGTCTACGACACCACGATTGGCTGGCGCTTCGTCAATCCACTGATGGAAAAGCTCTACGGCACCGACTCCATGCCGGAAACCGCCGAGAACCTGGTCGAGGAGTACCACATCTCCCGCGAGGATCAAGATGCCTTCGCGTTACGCAGCCAGCAGCGTTATGCCGCGGCCAAAGCGGCCGGTTTTTTCGTGCAGGAGATAACACCCGTCACTATTCCCCAGCGCAAGGCTGATCCGCTGGTGGTGAGCGAAGATGAACATCCGCGCGAGACCACGCTGGAGAAACTGGCGAAACTGCCGGCACCGTTTCGCGCCAACGGCAAGGTCACCGCGGGTAATGCCTCGGGTGTCAACGACGGCGCCTGCGCGGTGCTGGTGGCCTCCGAGGCGGCCGCCAAGGCACACGGGCTGACACCGCGCGCACGGGTGATCGCCTCCGCGACAGCCGGCGTCGCGCCGCGCGTCATGGGTATTGGTCCGGTACCCGCCACTCATAAGGTGCTGGCCAAGGCGGGGCTGACCATCGAACAGATGGATGTCATCGAACTCAACGAGGCGTTTGCCGCGCAGGCGCTGGCGGTGTTGCGACAGCTCGGGGTGGCTGACGACGCCGAACATGTCAATCCGAACGGGGGGGCCATCGCCATCGGCCATCCGCTGGGTATGAGCGGTGCCCGTCTGGTCGCTACGGCGGTGAACCAGCTCCATCGCACCCGGGGTCGTTACGCGCTCTGCACCATGTGCATCGGCGTGGGACAAGGCATCGCCATGGTGGTGGAGCGGGTCTGACGCGCTCCTCGGTGGCAGCCCGGTCTTTTTGCATCGACCGGGCTGAGCGTGGCACCCTGCAGGGGTGAATTTTCTCGCGCATTTCTACCTCTCCGACGATTCACCCGCTTCCCTGGCAGGGAGCCTGATGGGGGATTTCGTCAAGGGGCGCCTCGACCAGCGTTATCCGCCCGATATCGAGCGCGCTATTTTTGTCCATCGCCGCATCGATAGTTTTACCGACCGCGATGTGACGGTGCGGGAGAGCCGGCGGCGCATCGATCCCGCCTTCCGTCTGCTGCGCGGTATCCTGATCGATGTTTTTTATGACCACTATCTGGCCCGCCATTGGACGCGGTTCTCCAACGAACCGCTGGAAATGTTCACCGCACGCGTCTATGCCGCCCTTGCCGAGCACAGCGACCATTTTCCCGCTCCGCTCGATTGGATGGCACCACGCATGGCTGCGGAGGATTGGCTAAGCTCTTACCAGGATGTGGAAGGGATCGCGGACGTTCTGGCGCGCATGTCCAGGCGTCTCAGCCGCCGCAATCCGCTGGGGAGGGGGATCGATGAGTTGAAGCGCCACTACGTCGCTTTCGAATCCGATTTCTTCGACTTTTTACCGCGGCTGGAATCCTATGTCAGCAGACTTGAAGGAGAAAGGCGCTCTCATTCCGTCGAGGGTAGCGAGAGGCCAATCCGCCAATGATTGGGAACACACTGGAGAGAGACACACCATGATCGACCTTAAAGATGGCGAGCTGTTCCGCAGACAGTGCTACGTCGACGGCCAATGGATCGAAGCCGGGGATGGCGGCACCATTGCGGTGAATAATCCCGCGACGGGCAAACCACTGGGAACCGTGCCGTCACTGACGCGCAGCGATGTGGTCCGTGCTATCGAGGCGGCGCGCGATGCCTTTCCTGTTTGGCGTGAAAAAACCGCCAAGCAGCGCGCCGTGCTGCTGCGCAAGTGGTTCGAACTGATCCTCGAGCATCAGGAGGATCTGGCCCGGTTGATGACCGCGGAGCAAGGCAAGCCACTGAGCGAATCGCGCGGCGAGATCGGCTATGCCGCCTCGTTCATCGAGTGGTTCGCCGAGGAGGGCAAGCGTATCTACGGCGATGTCATTCCGTCACATCTTGCCGACCGCCGCCTGGTGGTGGTCAAGGAACCGGTGGGTGTGGTCGCCGCGATAACGCCCTGGAACTTTCCGGCGGCAATGATTACCCGCAAGGTGGGGCCGGCGCTGGCGGCCGGATGCACCACCGTGGTCAAACCCGCCTCGCAGACGCCTTATTCCGCCCTTGCCCTGTGCGTGCTCGCCGAGCGGGCGGGGATTCCCGCCGGCGTTATCAATGTGATTACCGGGTCGGCAAAGATCCTCGGCGCGGAACTGACCGGCAGTACCATCGTTCGCAAACTTTCGTTTACGGGTTCCACGGAGGTGGGCAAGCAATTGATGGCCGAATGTGCCAGCTCGGTGAAAAAGATCAGCCTGGAACTCGGTGGCAATGCACCATTTATCGTTTTTGACGATGCCGACATCGATGCCGCGGTCAGCGGCGTACTGGCCTCCAAGTACCGCAATACCGGGCAGACCTGCGTCTGCGCCAATCGCATCCTGGTGCAGGAGGGCATCTACGACGTGTTCGCGGCGCGGCTTGCGGCGGCCGTTGCCTCCCTGACCGTGGGCGATGGCATGGAAGAGGGCGTTACCCAAGGCCCTTTGATCGATGCCAAGGCATTGGAGAAGGTTGAACGTCTGGTTGCCGACGCGGTAGAGAACGGCGCCCGGGTCGTCAGCGGCGGCCATCGCCACGCCCTGGGTGGCACGTATTACGAACCCACGGTGCTGGCCGATGTCACCGACGAAATGGATATAGCGCGTGAGGAGATCTTTGGGCCGGTCGCACCGCTCTATCGCTTTCACTCCGACGCCGAGGCGATTGCCATGGCGAACGATACGCCCTACGGTCTCGCCGCCTACTTTTACAGCCGCGATATCGGCCGCTGCTGGCGCGTGGCCGAGCAGCTGGAATACGGCATCATCGGCGTCAACGAGGGCATCATCTCCACCGAGGTCGCGCCCTTTGGCGGCATGAAGGAGAGTGGCATCGGGCGCGAAGGCTCGAAATATGGCATCGATGAGTTTATCGAGATCAAATATCTCTGTTTGGGTGGAATCGAATAGGTTCCGGTACTGAAGACGGCGCTGCATCCGTTCGAGCGGGGAGGTTGGCGAACGCCACCCGGACTTATCAACCCAGGTTGCGGCGGCGCCGTACGCGGGGCGGCGCGCGGCTGCTCTACCCCCAGGTTTGCGTGAACACGGCTTCGTTGAAGCCCACCGTTGCCCGCGCGCCGTCGGTAACCAGCGGACGCTTGATCAGTCGACCGTTGCCGGCGAGCAGGTTCAGCAGCTCCCCATCCGAAAGCCTGGGCAGCCGTCCTTTGATCTTCAGTTCCCGGTATTGCACGCCACTGGTGTTGAACAGCTTTTTGATCTCCACCGCGGACAATTCGGCGATGGACCTGAGCGCGCGCGCAGAGGGTGGATGCTCGGTGATATCGATAAACGTGTAGGCCACATCGGCCTTGCGGAGTCTTTGTTCCGCCTTGCGGCAGGTGCCGCAGTTCTTGTAACCGTAGAACTTGATCATTGCGGGCCACTTTGCGTTATCGAATGAACCATGTCGCGAAACTCAGCGCGGTGTCGGGTTCCCGACCGGTGGAAGGTACCGCCGTGAAGTAACAAGAGCCTGATTCGCCGAAGCCGCAACTTATTCGCGCCTGGTAGGCGGCGCACCGTACTCACTACAGTGTTGTTTATGGAACTTGATGACCTCGTGCGAACCGCGCCGCTTTCTGTCGTGCCGCTGTGGTACTCGGGTGAGTAAGCGAGCACGATCCGGCGCTAACCGGGAATCAGTCGACGGTGTTCTCATCCTCGGGTGGTTGAGGATGCTGTTCATCTTCGTTTGGCGGCTGCGTCGCTTCGCTTTTCAAGCGCCGTTTTTCTTCTTTTTTCTTTTTCTTGGCGAGGTCTCTTTGGCGTTTAGCGAACGCATAGTTGGGTTTTGCCATGGGCACTCCTGCTCGATGGGTTGAAGGTGCAACGGTCCTGTAGTGTATCCTCTTTTGCCGCGGTTCGTTGTCGTTGATTTGCGGCGATCAGCGGACGGCGAAGAGGAAAATACGGATGGACCGTAAGGGTAGCGCCCTCACTCCGCAACCTTTTTCACGGCCAGCCGATCATTTCCATTAAAATCACCTGCTCCTGCACCGGTACTACGAAAAGTTGTGGATGTCATGAGTAAATCTGCCGCCCTTCCCCACATCCGAGTTCTCGATCTCAGCCGTATTCTGGCGGGCCCATGGGCTTCCCAATTGCTCGCCGATCTGGGTGCCGAGGTGATCAAGATCGAGCGCCCTGGGGCGGGAGACGATACGCGCTCATGGGGTCCGCCCTACGTCAGGGATGAGGCAGGCAATGAAAATGGCCCGGCGGGCTACTTCCTCTCGTGCAACCGCGGTAAGAAATCGGTTGCCATCGATTTCACGCAGGCCGAGGGCCAGGAGTTGGTACGCCGTTTGGCCGCGCAGTGCGATATCGTGCTGGAGAATTTCAAAGTGGGTGGATTGAAACAGTACGGCCTTGACTACGAGAGTCTGAAGGCGATCAACCCGCGGTTGATCTACTGCTCCATCACCGGATTTGGACAGGATGGCCCCTATGCGCCTCGCGCCGGGTACGATTTCTTGATCCAGGCGATGGGCGGACTCATGAGCATCACCGGCGAGTCGGATGATGTCGTCGGTGGTGGCCCTGTCAAGGTGGGGGTCGCGCTAGCTGATGTCCTGACCGGACTCTATGCCGCGGTGGGGGTGCTGGCGGCACTGGCGCATCGTGAACACACCGGTGAGGGCCAGCACGTGGACCTGGCACTGCTCGATGTGCAAGTGGCCACCTTGGCCAATCAGGCGCTCAATTACCTGGTCTCCGGTCAGGCGCCGCGACGCATGGGCAACGCGCATCCCAATATCGTTCCCTACCAGGCCTTCAGGGCGAGTGACGGTCACATCGTGCTCACCGTCGGCAACGATGCCCAATACATCCGTTTTTGTGAAGTGGCACAACGGCTCGATCTGGCCGGCGATGAACGGTTTGCCACCAACGCGGCGCGGGTGCGCAATCGCGAAGTACTGATCCCGCTGCTGGATGAGGTCATTGCCCAACGCTCGCAGGCCGATTGGATCGAATCCCTCGAACGGGTCAAGGTGCCCTGCGGCCCCATCAACGACCTGGCCCAGGTATTCGAGCACCCGCAGGTGCAACATCGGGGGATGCGTCTGACGATGACTCATCCCACCGTAGGGGCGGTGCCGCAGGTGGCGAATCCCATCAAATTTTCGGAAACTCCGGTGCGCTACGACAGGGCACCGCCGCTGGTGGGCGAACACACGCGGGAGGTGTTGGAAGAGCTATTGGGTGTCAGCGAGATGGAATGGAAGCACTTGAACGACAAGGGCGTGCTCTGAGCATTGTCGTGAACGCGGCGTTCCGGCGCGCCCGCGAGGCCCGTCGCCAGGTTAGATGGGTACATCGCTCTCCCGGGATCGGGTTTGAGTACTTGCGTGCAGTGGCGCGATTCCCCGACTATTACCGTGTGGAGGCGCACCACCGCATCTCCAGCGACCGAGGTGCCGAGCAAGCCCGATGAACCAGCTCTTTTCCGACCGCATCGCCGATGTGCCGCAATCTTTCATACGCGAGATCCTGAAGATCGCCATCGACCCTTCGGTGATCTCCTTCGCCGGAGGGTTGCCCAACCGCACACTGTTTCCGGTCGATGCCATCCGTGAGGCTGCAGACCGCATACTGCGCACCGCGGGGGGCGAAGTCCTGCAGTACAGCAATTCGGAAGGCTATCGGCCACTCCGCGAATGGATCGCTCAGCGCTATCGCGAGCGTCAGGGGCTGGAGATTGCGGTCGAGAATATTCTCATCACTACCGGTTCGCAGCAGGGGCTCGACCTGCTGGGCAAGACTCTGATCAACGATCATGATCCAGTGGTCATGGAAGAGCCCGGCTACCTGGGCGCCATTCAGGCCTTCTCGCTCTACCGTCCGCGCTTCCTACCGGTACCGGTGCATGAAGCGGGGATGAACATCGACAGGCTGCAGGATGTGCTGCGGACGGCGGAACCCAGGCTGCTCTATACCGTGGCAAATTTTCAGAACCCTGCGGGTATCACCTATTCCGAGGCCAACCGCGAGGCAGTGGCGGCGTTGCTGAAGGGTAAACGCACCTTTCTGGTTCAGGACGACCCTTACGGCGAGCTGCGTTTCTCGGGGCAACACCAGCGTTCGTTCGCGTACTATCTGCCCGAACAGACCCTTCTGCTGGGCTCGTTCTCCAAGACTGTCGTGCCCGCGTTTCGCATCGGCTGGATCGTCGCCCCCGACCGCTTGATGGAGAAGCTGGTGATCGCCAAGCAGGCGTCCGATCTGCACACGGATTTCTTCGCCCAGCGCGTGCTCTACCAGTATCTGCAGGACAACGATCTGGATGCGCACATCGCCCGCATCACCGAGGTCTACGGCCGCCAGCGTGACGCCATGGTACAGGCCATCGAGAACCACTTTCCTGCCGGGGTGCACGCTACGCGACCCGAGGGCGGAATGTTCCTCTGGGTCACCTTGCCGGAGGGGGTATCGTCGATGCACCTTTTCGAGCAGGCGATCAGGGACAAGGTGGCGTTCGTGCCCGGACACCCCTTCTACATCGGCCGTACCTGGACCAACGACCTGCGGCTGAACTTCTCTTGTGTGGATGACAAGAGCATTGCCATCGGGATCGAACGTCTGGCCCGTGCCTTGGCGCTGCAGGTGCAGGCGGCATAACCTTTTCGGGGTGTCAAAAGTTCCGTTGCGATATCGATATATCATGTAAAAAATATTTAAAACATTAAGTTAACAGGTACTATTAAAGGTAAATCTCATTGGCTGGAATGCCTGACAGGGATGTGCAGGGCCTTTCTACAGGGTCTGTCGGGCGGCAGTGGGCGGAGCGGTTCCGCCTGGGACTCCCGCCTCATGTGCTCCGCTAGGTTCGTAACGTCCGTTGCCGGGAACCGCCCATGGATGCCGCTCCACCGCTACTGTCGATAGTCAATCAGTTGCTCGTAGCGTTCCTGATCGTTGTTGCCGCGGCGTTGTTCATCATCGTCCACCGTAAGAATCTGCTCGCCCTGCTGGTCGACAAGCAATCCGAGTTGATCGATAAACTCAGGAACAGGATGCCGTCGTCCTCAAAAGCGCCCGGCGAGCAGGGCCTGGCGCATCTGCGTGACACGGCCAAATGGCTGCAGGCGCGCTATCGACGCGATTATGCCTACGACCAGAAGCCCCCACAGCAGGTGAGCAATCCCGAACAGCTCCAGAAGCTCCTGATGGCTGTGGTGATGCAAACGCTCAGCAAGGAGTTTCAGGCGACTCGCGAGCAGTTGGACCCAGAGGCGACGTGGGCGGAAATGCAGGGAGTGCTGAACGAGTTGTTGGCACCCACCTACCTGTCGGACAGGAGCGAAGCTGGCGATGAGGCGCTGATCGAGGCGGTCCCTGAGCCGGAACCTGAGGATACGTCAAACGAGCAGCTGAGCAGCCTGGAGGAGCAACTGCAGGAGGAGCGTGCACAGCGCAGAAAACTGGAGCGGGAACTCAGCGAGATGCAGGCACTGTATCAAAGGCTTCTCGACGAAGTCGCTGAGCAGATGGCCGCAATCCCCGCGGCCAGGACCGTGGCGGAGTGGCTTGCTTCACGACGTGACGGACTGGGGTCGGGATCGAAAGCGATGACCGCAGCGCCCGGGAGCGAGGTGGGCGAACTGTCGCGCAAGGCGCTGGCGGAAAGTCTGCAGAAAAGCGAGGCGGAGATGAAGACTCTGCGCAACGCCCTCGCCGGCCAGCATGAACTGGTGACCAAGCTCAAGTACAAGATGGCCCAGCCGGGTCAAGCTGCCGGGAGTGCGGACAGCGAGGAGCTGCCGCCCGAGTTGATGGCGCTGGAGCGCATGCTGCGGGAATCGGAAACCTGCATCAAAACCCTGGAAATGGATCTCGAAGACACCCATGCCCGTGCCAAGAAACTGGAACAGGAGGTCGCCGCGCTGCGGGAACGTTTGGCGGCGGGACCGGCGGCACCGGAATCGTCCGAAGCCCCTCGTGAGGTCAAGGAACTCACCGCTACCATCAAGACTCTGGAGCATGCAGCGGAAGAACAGTCACAGGAGATGGCGGCGCTGCGCAAGGCGTTGGAGCAAGAGAAGAACCTCAATTTCATTCTCCGTGATCAGTTGGGCATGGCGGAGCCCGTGGCGGAGACCGGCAAGGGAGCGCAGGAGGATAGCGAAGCGGAGCCCTCACCCTCATGATTCGACATGGTCAAAACCACCCTGTTTGCGCCAGGTTTGCGGCCAGGTTGCTGCTGGCCGCGGTGCTTTGCCTGCCACTTGCCGAGGCGACCGCAGCAGCCGCTCACGATCTGCGGGTGGTCATCGATATCTCCGGCAGCATGAAGCAGACTGACCCGCTGAACCTGCGGGTTCCGGCGTTGCGGCTGCTGAGCGAACTGCTGCCCCCGGACACCGAGGCCGGAGTCTGGACCTTCGGGCAATGGGTCAACATGCTCGTCGCGCATGGGGAGGTGACAAAAAAATGGAAAGATCTGGCACGCATCGAGGCGGCGAAGATCAGCTCCGTCGCCTTGTTCACCGACATCGGGCAAGCCCTGCAGCGAGCGACGCGCGGCTGGGAAGGGCCGGCGGAGGGACAGCGGCGCAGTCTCATTCTGCTTACCGACGGGCATGTCGATATCGATAAGAACCCCGAGCTCAACGGCAGGGCGCGCGCGCAGATTCTTGGCGTGCGCCTGCCTGCTCTGATTGCTGCCGGCGTAACCCTCTATCCGGTGGGGCTCTCAGACAATGCGGATCAGGAGCTCTTGGAGACGCTGGCACGCGAGACGGGCGGGCTGCACCAGACCGCGCGTCGTGCCGACGATCTGCACCGGATTTTCATGAACATCCTCGAGCAGAGTACCGAGGTAAATACGCTGCCCATTGTCGAAGGAGGCTTTGAGGTGGACGCCGCGATCGATGAACTGAATATCGTGGTGTTCCGCAACGACGGCGGACGGGTCGCCCTGCGCGACCCGGCGGGGTCCGAGATGACCCGTGATTCGCGCCCCAGGGCGGTGCGCTGGTTCGAGGAGAATCCGTATGCGGTGATCACGGTACCCGACCCTCAGGAGGGCCGCTGGCAGATACTCACCGAGCCGCACCCGGACAACCGGGTCTTCATAATCAGCCGTTTGCAGCTGCTTCCCGAGGCGCTGCCGGACACTCTTTTCGCCGGGGAAGAGCTCACACTGCGGGCGCGACTCGTCGACGGCGAGACCCCTATTGAAGACACAGGCGTTCTGCAGCTGCTGAAGACGCAGGCAGTGATCGAGCATGAACAGGATGCAACCAGCTTTTGGCCGCTGCAGCCCACGGACGATCCGGGCAACTTTCAGGGGAACGGGCGTTTTGCCGGGCGGACCGGGCTTTCCAGCATACTCTTCGTCGCCGAGGGGCCGACCTTCCATCGTAGCGCGCGTCGTCTGGTGACGCTGGCGCCGAGTCCGTTCAGCGCACGCTGGGAGGGTCCCTCCTGGGTCGGCAAGGCGGGGCGTATCACCCTGCAGGCGAGCAGCGCCGATTTCGCTTCTGATGAGCTTGGCCTGACGGTGCTCTGGACCGGACCGGGTGCCGCGCGTCACGGATCGGAGACACGCCTGCCGGTCGGGGGTAGCCAGTCGCTGCTGTTCGCACCTGCACAGCCCGGTGCCTACCAGGCGCAGGTGGCGGTTGCGGGGATCTCCGCAGACGGGCGCGGTCTCCTGATCCACCTGCCGCCCGTGTCCGTCGATGCGGTCGTTGAGCCGGAGGTATCGCCGCCACCGCCACCTGAACCCGAACCGGTGGCTGTCAGCGAGCCGGCGCCCATCTCTGTTCCGGCGCCGCGTCCGGTGATGGCCGATGGAATCGAAGGCCGCTGGTGGCTCGGCTTCGGGGTTATCAATCTGTTGCTGGTGCCGGGAGCCCTGTACTATGCGCTACGCACCCGGCGTCGGGATACCGCTGCCATGGCGCAGCGGCTGGAGGAACTCGAAGCCTCGTAGCGGATCTATCCCCGGAATTGTGCAGCGAACCCGAAGGCGGTAGGTGACAGGTGGAACGAACCACAGGCAGGAAGGGAATGGTGACGATCATGAAAAAGACTAAGTTGGTCATTGCGGGCATGGGTTTCAGCGCCCTGCTTAACGGCTGCACCTGGGTGCCGCTGGACTCCAGCGGCAGCGATGTGCAGGTTTTTCCTCAGGCTGATGTGGTCAACTGTGAACGCAAAGGCAAGGTGACCGTAACGACGGCCCATACCGTGGGTGGCATTGCGCGAGGCGCGCAAAAGGTTAAGTTGGAATTGATTACCCTGGCCCGCAACGAGGGGGGCAAGATGGGCGGCAACGTGGTGTCGGCCGAATCGGAGCCGAGCGACGGGCGTCAGGTCTTCGGGGTTTATATCTGCCCGACGCGCTAGGCGGACTGGTCGTTGGCCGGTTCGTCAGCCGGTTTGTCGGGTGCTACCAGCGTCAACGCGAGGGCGGGGTGTTCCATCACCGTATCAATCGCCGAATCAGGTCTCGATCAGTGCACGGATGGCATCGGGGACCGGGACCGAGCGCCCGGCTGCATGTCCGATCCACACCACCTTTGATTGGCCCTCGGCATAGAGCGGCTCCGGTTTGCCGGCGGGGCGGATTTCGTAATAGGTGTCGAAGCTGCTGCGGCCCGGGGGACCGCAGGCGACCTCCACGACGATACGCTCGGGGTAGAGGATGGGGACAAGAAAGGTGCAACGGGCGTTGACGATGACGGGTCCGGTGGTCAGGTCGGTGATACTGCCGTGCAGCGACTCCAGCCAGCTCACCCGTGCCTGCTCCATGTAGCGAAAGTAGACGGTGTTGTTGACATGGCCCATGGCGTCCATGTCGCCCCAGCGCACGTCCATCTCCATGCTGAATACCGGCTTTTTCTGCTGACTCATCGGAACCTTTCCAGATCGCTTGCGTAACGGCGCCCAATCTTCCGTCAAAATGCCAACGGTATCCACCATCGTGTTGATCATGCACCAAGGTTTTTTTCGTGAAGTCGTGCAGCACGTCATGATCGGGGTGGTGTTGGTTGCGCGCTTGGCGCCTTGGCGAGAGTAATCGCCGCTGTCCCGGGCGGGGCGCTGTCTTAAAAGGTTCTATGCAATACTACGCGCTGCCCTGCTATCGCGACTTGCTGCATGGATCGCCTGCTCCGACAACTCACACCCGGCACCACCCTGCTCACCGCCAATCAGCGTCAGGCGGCGCAGCTGCGTGCCAGCCACGATCGGCAACAGCGGGTGGCAAACTGCGTGTGGGAAAGCCCCGATATCCTGCCCTGGGAGGCGTGGCTGCAGCGCCTGTGGGGCGAAGTGACCCTGGTGGACGAGGCTGCGCCGCTGCTGCTCACCGCGTTGCAGGAACGGCTGCTTTGGGAGAGGGTCATCCGGGAGTCGCCGCTGGGCGAACGACTGCTCCAGCCGGCACCGGCCGCGCGGCGCGCCCAGGAGGCGTGGCAGCTGCTGAACAGCTATCAGCAGCACCTGCCGGCGAGTGGTGATCTGATGAGCGACGAGGTGCGCGCCTTTGTCGGCTGGGCGCAACGATTCCAGCACTTGTGCCGGGAGGGTGGCTGGCTGGATCGGGCGGGCCTGGCAGCGGCGTTGCTGAAGCGCAGCCACGAGTGGCCGCTGCCCACGACCCTGATGTTGACCGGCTTTGATGAGTTGGCACCGATCCAGCGGCGCCTGCTCGATGCCGGCGCGGAGCGCGGCTGCCCCGTCATCGAAGAGACCTCGGCAGAGACCCCGATTGTTGCCCGACGCATCGCCTGTCGCGACACCACCGATGAACTGCGTCACGCCGCCCGGTGGGCGCGAACCCTGCACAGCGATGAACCGCAGGCACGTATCGGTATTGTCGTTCCCGATCTCGCCGCGCTGCGCGAGCCCATAGCAAGAACTTTGCAGGATTGTCTGACGCCAGCCGCGGTGCTGCCTGGGAGTGGCGAAGCGTCCCTCTTCAACATCAGCCTGGGGCGGCGTCTCGCTGAGTACTCGGTGGTGGAGGATGCGCTGACCCTGCTCGAATGGGGCGCGACCCGCGAGGGTCTCGATACCGAACGGATCGGTGTGCTGCTGCGCTCGCCCTATCTGATGGGGGGCGACAGCGAATCGGGGCCGCGCGCGCGGCTCGATGCACGGCTGCGCGAGATTGGCGAGCCGCGCTACCGCGTCACCACGCTGTTGTTTCATGCCCGCGACGAGCGCCACGCCTGCCCGCTGCTCGCCGCGCAGCTCGAAGCCTGGTGGATCCATTGTCGCGAGCTGCCCGCCCGTCAGAGTCCCGCGGCCTGGTCGCGGGACTGCGCTGAATTGCTGCGCCGCGGCGGATGGCCCCAGGGGCGGGCTCTGGACAGCGCGGAGTTTCAGACCGTCGAGGCCTGGCGCGGCGTGCTGGGCCAGCTTGCCACGCTGGATGAGCTCGGTACGCCGCTCACCCTGCAGCAGGCGCTGGGGCGGTTGCGCCAGATCGCGGCGGAAACGCTGTTCCAGCCGCGCTCCGCGGATCTGCCGATCCAGGTGCTGGGACTGTTGGAGGCGGCGGGCCTGCGGTTCGATCACCTATGGTTGCTCGGGCTGCACGATGAGGTGTGGCCGCCGACGCCGCGGCCCAATCCGTTTTTACCCATGTCGATGCAGCGCCGTTGTGCAATGCCCCACAGCTCCGCCGAGCGTGAGCTGCTCTTCGCGCGACGTCTTACGCAACGTCTGCTGGCGGCCGCGCCCGCCGTAACCGTCAGTTGGCCGATGCAGGAGGCTGATCGACAGCTGCGTCCCAGCCCACTGATTGCCTCGCTACCCGTCGCCGATACCCAGGGGTCCGGCGGGGACGGGGAGCTGTCCTACGCCCGGCTCATCCAGCAAAGTGCCAGCCTCGAGACCTTGGATGACCCGCGGGCCCCGGCGTTGCCCGCGGGCGAGCGGGTGCGTGGCGGTGCGGCGCTGTTCCGCGAGCAGGCCGCCTGCCCCTTCCGTGCCTTTGCCCGCTTTCGGCTGGGTGCAGAGCCGCTGGGCGCCCCGCATCCGGGGTTGGATGCGGCCACCCGCGGCTCACTGCTCCATGCCGCGTTGGAGGCGCTCTGGGCGCGATTGGGAGACAGTCAGACCCTCGCCAAGCTTGATGAGAAGCAGCGGCACGAACAGGCCGGGGCTGCCGTGGACAAGGCGCTGGCGGAGGAGGCGCGCTTGCGTCCGGCTACCTTCACCGAGCGTTTTACCGCCATCGAGCGCGCCCGGCTGACCGATCTGTTGACGAGCTGGTTGGAACTGGAGGCGCAACGCGCACCCTTTGCTGTCATTGCGCCGGAGGAAAAACGCGAGATCACCCTCGGTGGGCTGCAGATTCAGGCACGCATCGATCGTATTGACCGACTCGGCGACGGCCGCCACGTCATCATCGACTACAAGAGCGGCCAGACCTCGGTGCAGCGCTGGTTCGGCGCACGCCCCGACGAACCGCAGCTACCGCTCTATGCGGTCTCCGACGGTGCGGTTCCCGCAGCGCTGGCCTACGCCGAGGTGCGCGCCGGCCAGTCGCGGTTCCGTGGCCTGGCCAGCGAAGACGATTTGCTGCCGCAACTGGAGATGCGGCCGCGCGGGCTCAGCCCGGAGTGGACCTGGGGGCAATTGCTGGCCGAATGGACAGCAACACTGACGACACTCGCCGAGGCCTTCCGCGCCGGCGATGCGCGTGTCGATCCCAAACGCGGGTTGCAGACCTGTCGCTACTGCGAGCTGCCCGGGCTGTGTCGCATCGTCACCGGGGTCGAGGCCGAGGCGCTGGACGGGGGTGAGACCGATGAGTGAACGGCCCGACGTGGCCGATCAGGCACAGCGCGATCGGGCATTGGCCCCCGACGCTTCGTTCATCGTCCAGGCGCCGGCCGGCTCCGGCAAGACCGGGCTGCTGATTCAGCGTTACCTGGCGCTGCTGGCAACCGTCGAGCGCCCCGAGGAGATCCTCGCCATCACCTTCACCCGCAAGGCCGCGGGCGAGATGCGCGAACGCGTGCTGGCGGCACTGCATCGGGCCCGTGATCCCGAACCGGCCGACCCGCACGCACACCGCACCTGGCAGTTGGCGCAGGCGGCGCTGGCGCGCGACGCGGCTCAGGGCTGGGAGTTGGAGGCGCACCCGGGGCGATTGCGGATGCAGACCATCGACTCCTTCTGCGCCGAGCTGACCCGCCAGCTGCCGCTGGCGGCCGGTTTCGGCGCACCGCCCGCCATCGTCGAGCAGGCGCAGGATCTCTATCGGGAGGCGGCACGGGCGACCTTGGCGCTGCTCGATTCGGGGGAGCCGTGGGGTGGGGCCGTGGCGCAGCTGGCCCGCCACCTGGATAACGACTTCCCCTATCTGGAGAGTCTGCTCGCCGACATGCTGGCGCGCCGCGATCACTGGCTGCGCCTGGTGGCCGATCGCAACAGCGCGTCGGTGCAGCGCGCGGCGTTGGAGGCCGCGTTGAGCCACATTGTCGAGGAGCGTATCGGCTCTTTCGCGGAGCGGCTGCCCGCTCGCCATAGCGATGAACTGCTGGGGCTGGCCCGCTACGCCAGCGGCCAATTGGCGGCCACAGGCCGCGACTCGCCCATCCGCGCCTGGAGCGAAGCGGGGGGCTGGCCGGAAGCGCTGGCCGATCGACTTCCCCTCTGGCAGGGGCTTGCCGAACTGGTGCTGACCCGGGACGGCAGCTGGCGGGCTCAGGCCAACGAAGCGATCGGATTTCCGGCCCCGAGCGGCGCCAGGGGGGAGGAGAAGACGCGGCGCCAGAATTTCAAGGCGCGTTTCAAGGCGGCGCTCGAAGGGCTGCGCGATGATGCCGCCCTGGCCGAACTGCTGCACCAGGTGCGCGAACTGCCGCCGCCCCGCTATGACCCGCGCCAGTGGGCAGCGCTCGATGCGCTGCTGACCCTGCTGCCGATGGCCGTGGCGCAGCTTGATCTGGTGTTTCAGGAGCAGGGCAGCATCGACTTCGCGCAACTCGCCATGGCCGCTACCCGGGCCCTGGGTGAATCGGAGGCGCCGACCGATCTCGCCCTGGCGCTCGATTACCGCATCCGCCACATCCTGGTGGATGAGTTCCAGGACACCTCGCTGCGCCAGTACGATCTGCTGGCGCGCCTGACCGCCGGCTGGGAGCGCGACGACGGGCGGACACTGTTCGTGGTCGGCGATCCGATGCAATCGATCTACCGTTTTCGCGAAGCGGAGGTCGGGCTCTATCTGCGCGCGCGCCAGGCGGGGCTGGCCGGCGTGCGTCTCGAACCGCTCACGCTCAGCGTCAATTTCCGCTCCCAGGCCGGCGTGGTGGCGTGGGCCAACGAAGTCTTCCCCCAGCTCTTTCCGGCGCAGGAAGATCTGTTGCGCGGTGGCGTGACCTACAGCCCGGCGCAGGCGTTTCGAAAACCCCAGGGAGATCAGGCAGTGCAGGTTCATGCGCAGTTGGGGCGCGATCCCGGTGCCGAGGCGGCGCGCGTCGTCGAGCTCGTCGCCGAAACACGTGCCCAGCGCCCCGAAGGCACGTTGGCGATTCTGGTCCGCAGCCGTACCCATCTGGCGCTCATCCTGCCGACGCTGCGCCAGGCGGGGTTGCGTTATCAGGCGGTGGAGATCGAAAAGCTGGGCGAACGGCCGGTGGTGCGCGATCTGCTCTCGCTGACCCACGCGCTGCTGCACCCCGCTGATCGCATCGCCTGGCTGGCGCTGCTGCGTGCCCCCTGGTGCGGCCTGACGTTGGCGGATCTCACACGGGTGGCGGGTGAGAATCCACGCTCGATACTGTGGCAGCGCATCAACGATAGCGAGGTGCGGGCGGACCTCAGCGACGAGGGTCGGCAGCGGTTGGCGCGTCTTTGCACGGCCGTAGCACCGGCGTTGGCCGAACGTCGCAGCCGCCCGTTGCGGCGCTGGGTGGAGGGTGTCTGGCTGGTGCTCGGCGGACCGGCGACCGTCGCTGCGCCCAGCGACCTGGCGGATGCAGAGGCTTATCTGGATTTGCTGGAGGCGCTGGAGGTGGGCGCTGATCTCCCCGGATTGGTAGCGCTGGCCGAACGCGTGGAGCAGCTCTTCGCCGCCCCGGATAGCCAGGCCAACGCTGGCCTGCAGGTGATGACCATCCACAAGGCCAAGGGTCTGGAGTTCGACACGGTGATTGTGCCCGGGCTTGGGCGCCGTCCCAACGCGGGTACGGAACCGCTGATGCGGTGGCTGGAGGTAGCGCGGGACAACGCACAGGACGATCTGCTGTTGGCACCGATACGCGCGCGCCACGAAGAGCCCGATGCCATCTCACGCACACTGAAGCGGCTCGATGGCGAGCGGGCCCGTAACGAGGATGCCCGGTTACTCTACGTGGCCGGGACCCGCGCCCGCGAGCGCTTGCACCTGCTGGGGCACTGCCCGCTGCGCGAGAACGGGGGTGAGGTGCAACTGGGGCGGCCTGAGGCCGGATCACTGCTGGAACAATTGTGGCCGGCGGTACGGCAGATCTTTCAGGCGCGGCTCGATGCCGGAGCGGGCGCCGCCGCCCTGCCGTCCGCTGCGGCGGTGAATGGCGATCAGCCGCTGCGGCGCCTGGCGTTGGCATGGCAGTGCCCGTCGCCCCCGCCTGCGACCGGCATCGCCGTGTTTCCTGTGCCGATTGCCACGGAGGAGGGCGATGTCGAGTTTGAATGGGCGGGGGACACGGTGCGCTGCGTCGGTGTGGTCGTTCACCACTATCTGCAGCGCATCGGGCGTGACGGTCTGGAGGCATGGCCGGCAGCGCGCATCGCGGGGCTTGGCAGGATGATCACTCGCGAGTTGGCGCGACAGGGTGTGGCGCGCGATGAACGTGCGCAGGCGGGGGCCAGCGTCAGTGAGGCACTGTCGCGTTGTCTGGCCGATGAGCGCGGTCGGTGGATACTCGATGGACACCACAGCGAGGCAGTCGTCGAATGGCCGCTGGCAGGTGTCGATCGCGACCAGGTGGTGCATGTGGTGCTGGATCGTAGCTTTATCGACGAAAAGGGTACCCGCTGGATCATCGACTACAAGACCGGCACCCACTTGGGGCAGGATCGCGAGGGATTTCTCGACACCGAACAGATGCGCTATCGCCCGCAGCTCGAACGCTATGCGCGGCTGCTCGCTGCGCGCGAGCAGCGCCCCATTCGCCTCGGGCTCTACTTTCCGCTGTTGGGCGGGTGGCGCGAGTGGCCCTTCGAACCCTGAGCCTGAAGCGGCGTTGACAGGCCGTAACCCGCAACGGAACCCATTATGCCAGTCGTTATCGGTATCGATCTCTCCGGCCCCACCAACGTCGCGGACACCGTGGTGGTGGTGCTGCGCGGCGATGCGCGCGAACTGGCGCTGGAGGAGGTGTGCAACGGCGTGGGCGATGCGGAGATCTTCAGGCTGATCGCGCGCTACGCGGCCGATGATGCTTTTGTGGTGGGCATCGATGCACCGCTCTCCTACAATCCCGGCGGCGGCGATCGTCCGGGGGACAAAGCGCTGCGCAAACTGCTGACCCGACACGGTCTCGCATCGGGATCGGTGATGACGCCGACCATGACGCGCATGGCCTATCTCACCCTGCGCGGCATGGGCGTGGCGCGCGGGATCGTGGAAGTGGGACGGGAGAAGGCGCGGGTGGCCGAGGTGCATCCCGCGGCCGCGATGATGCTGCGCGGCGCCCCGCCCGAGGCGCTGATGGTGATGAAACGCGACGCGGGCGTCCGCGGAGAACTGCTCGCGTGGCTGGAGGGGCAGGGCCTCGCCGGTGTCAGCGCGCAAAGCGCACCCACCGACCACTATGTCGCAGCATGCGGCGCGGCGCTCGGCGGTTGGGGCTGGTCGCGCAACGAACACAAATGGCGCGAACCCGCGGCCTTGCCGTTGCATCCCTTTGATTTCGTTGCCTGAGCCGGGCTACTGAAGCCATCCTGATCCGATAACTATCTGTACGGTTTCGCCCGTTCGGTGGATCTTGTTTAGCAAGATGCACTGGAACCCGTCTCGCAATCCCTCACGCGGGGATTGTGAGTCAGGTTCTCAATCAGGAAGGGGCCGGCCGATGGACAGCCACCTGCAACGGAACTCCACACGCATTGAACGAGGGTTGCGGCGGGTCTTCACGCGTCCGTGGTTGGCGGCATTGCTGGTTGGTATCGCTATCCACGGTTTCAATATCATGAATCAATGGTTTGCCGGTGCCGGCAGTTATTTTGCGTCGCATTGGCTGGCGATTCGGATTCAGCCGGGCTATGGCGTGGTTCAGGTTCTGATCCCTTTTCTCGTGCCGTGGCTGGTGACGGGTATCGGGCGCCATCTTGCCGGGATCAACCGTGCGGCGTTGCGTGCCGCGTTTCCCGACGCCAATCCCGATCTGGTGATCAAGCTCGATCGTGATGGCCTGCCCCTGTATGCCAACCGGGCGGTGCGCAGGTGGTTGCAGGGAGAGGCGATTCCGCTCAGCGCACGCATCGTTGCATTGGCTGGCGTCTACGATGCCCTGCGTCAGAAGCGCATTTACAAACCGGCGTTCAGCCACGAACGTGCCGTGGAGATCATCTCCCGGGGCGATGACAGGATCGATCCCAGCGATTTCGACCCCCGGGTGCTGAACGCCTTCCATAAACTCAGCAGACAGATGGATGAAATATTCAACACATTCCAAGCGGTTGAGGAAATCGAAAAGACGGGCTAGCTTTAGCATGCGACGCTAGCGGTTGGCGGCAATTCGCACGGATACCCAAAGATCAAGTCCCGCACAATGCTCACGGAGGTGCATGATGTCAAAGCGCGCTGCAAAACCGGCCAATATGCCTTGGCTGACCCCGTATATCACCGTCCGCGATCCTGAAAAATCGCTGGACTTCTATCAACACGCGTTTGGTTTTCAGCCTGGCTCCCAGCCTCTGTGCGACAGCAGTGGCAAGATCGTCCACGCTGAAATGAGCTACCGGGATGC
The DNA here is from genome assembly GCA_008501635.1 of Pseudomonadota bacterium. Taxonomy (NCBI): domain Bacteria; kingdom Pseudomonadati; phylum Pseudomonadota; species Pseudomonadota bacterium. Next base: position 114,727 of record QQUJ01000016.1, on the reverse strand, counting down.
CTATCTGATGATGGGTGTCGAAGGCGCCATGGGCGCGACCAAAAAGACACCCGCCAGTTCCGGCATTGAGTGTCCCATCGGTCCATACCTCTATTGCGATGATGTGGACGCGCTTTTCAGACAGGCGCTCGCTGCGGGGGCGCAACCCATCATGGAGCCTCAGGAAATGTTTTGGGGTGACCGGATGTGCAGTGTCCAGGACCCCGACGGCTACGACTGGTCTTTCGCGACCAACGTGGCGGATTTCGATCCAGGCAAAGTCCCGCAGATGTAGGGAGTACAGCGCGAGGGAGATAGTGGTATGGCTGAAACCAGGGGAAATCAGGGGCACTGCCTGTGCGGTGCCATCAAAATCATGGCAGCGGAAATGAGCCCGCATGTGGGGGCCTGCCACTGCGGTATGTGTCGGCGCTGGACGGGTGGTCCATTGCTTGCGGTGGATTGCGGTAGCGATGTCTCCTTTGACGGGGAAGAGAGCATCTCCATTTATGGTTCATCTACCTGGGCTGAACGCGGGTTCTGCAGGAAATGTGGCAGCCATCTGTTTTATCGTCTTAAGGAAACACAGCAGTACTTCGTGCCGGTGGGGCTGTTTGAAGAGTGCGCCGGTATCGTCTTCGACCATCAGGTGTTTGTTGACAGAAAACCGGACTATTACAGTTTCGCCAATGAAACCAGAAACCTGACCGAGGCGGAGGTATTTGCGAAGTACGCGCCGCCGGCAGGCGCATGAAAGCAGCTCGCTACGCGCACCGCGTAGCAGGAGGCGGCGCCCGGTCGCAGGGTTCGATCGAGGCGAGTGAGCTACAAAACGCTGTCAGAACTGACATTGTGTCAGGTAGGGCGGCGTCTTCAACAGGTCCGTTTTCGCCGACTGCCCAGCGTGGTGATAAAAACCGGTTCTCGTGGCGGATGGTTGGAGAATGGGACTGAAAGATTGTCTGCTTGACGTTGAAGAACATTAGAGTCGCTAATCGGTTAATAAATAAATACTGTTAGACTCTCAGTCTGCAACATGGCATTTATGCCAACAGGGTCCCGGAAAAAAGAGCAAGAACACCGGGTAGCTCGGCCTCGCGGCCGTTTGATTTTCTAACAGTGCCCCCCTCAATTGTAAAATGGCAGCAATCGCTGGAATATTTGCTGTCTGTACGGACCAGGTCAGGGACCTTGGTTCGGGAAACGCTGCGGGCAGACGCGCTCCGGTGCCGGGGGTAGTCAACTGCATGGCATTGCCCACTGTCGTTTCCATGGTAGCCGTGTGCGCAACAACGTAAGACTATCGTTCTATTCTGAGATGGGATGCTTGATCGCGTGACTACACAGTTCGTATCGAAGCAGCATTTGGTCGATCAGATTCGAAAGATTGTTGCCGATCGTGAATCCGGGGTTCTATCCATCGTCACCGAGGCGCAGCGGTCGGTTGTGTTGAGGTTTTATGAAGGACGACTGACTCAGACCATCGCCCGGCGAAAAGATGTTGGGGAAGCGATACAACTCCTCGCTCAATCTCAATCCCTGAGATTTGGCTTTGTCGCGGCAAAGGGAGAAATCCGCAAGGAACTCATGCCGGCCAAGGAACTGGCCGACCGTATAGAAGCGGGTACGCCTGTGGTGCGCCAGGATGGGGGGTCAGTTCTTCCTACCAAGCCGGTGGCTGATAAAGGCACACCATTCGGAGATTTCAAAGAAGAACTGGTACGAGAGGTGCTGATTGAGCTGGCGGTAAAACACATCGGACCGATGGCCGATCTGATCATCGAACAGGCGATCGAAAGCAGTGAAAATCTTGAAGAGCTTGTCGACGCCGTGGCCATGCAGATCCCGGACAGCGCTTATGCCGGTACCTTTCGTGATCTGGCGTTGGAGCGCATAAGGCGTGGCTGAAAATCGGTTCTATGGAGATTGTGAATTAAGGCGAAATGCCTGGGGGAAATGATGACTTCGATTAAAACGAAACTATCGATTGTGTTGCATGTGATGGCCTTGATCCCGCTGATAACGCTGGGAGGAATCAGTTATTTTCAAACCACGGATATATTTACCAAATCGATCCAGGAATACCTGTTGACGATCGTGAAGTCAAAAGAGGACGCGCTGGAAAACTATATTGATGCCACAGAGACCATCGGACAGGCGATGGCGAACTCCGATGTCATGCAGGAGTTCATCGCGAGCTCAAACCGGAGTCTGAATTCGGTGGAAGCGGAACGATTCGAGGAAGTGAGAAAGCAGGTTGACAACCTGCTCTACAGTTTTCAGGAGGCGCATTGGGGAAAGTACCATCATATCTTTTTGATTGACCGCACCAGAAAAATTGTTGTCAGTCCCAATCACGGTGAGAAAGTCAAAGGATCTCCTTCCTCCCATCTTAATGAAGACACCTCGCGCAACGCTTGGGTAACCGAAACATTATTGAATGGTACGACCAGTGTCTCGGACTATTCCAGTTGGATTGAGTCGGATCACAGTCACCAAATGCTGTTTTATCCGGTGAAACAACCCGATGGTACTGTGCGCGCGGTTATTGGTTTTGAGTTGCAAATACCGCATGAAACCAAAATTCTTACTGAGAACTTTAAGCTCGGTGATACCGGTAAAGTGTTCCTGACAACGGCGGATGGCGTGCCGATTGTCTATAAGGATATCGATAAGCAGGCGCCGCTGGGTACGCCGGGTATCGCCGAAGCGCGGGCGAAGGGATTCTCTTCCGATCTGAGAACCAATGCGGAAGGCGTCGAAGTGATCGACCTGTACCTCAAGCATGAGAAATACCCTTGGATACTTGTTGCGGAAATCGAGGCCAAAGAGGCCTTTCACAGTCTCTATTCACTGCAAACCACTTTCCTCGTCGGTATCGTCGTCACGCTCGCGATTGCTGTGTATTTCTCCGTTTTCTTCTCCAACCGTATTGTTGATCCAATCCGAAAACTGACTCAGCAAATGGAAAAGATCAGCCTCGGTGATTTCGACATTGTGATTGGGGATACCGAACGAAAAGATGAAATCGGAAAGTTGATACAGGCTTTTCAGCGCATAGTGGTCAGCCTCCAGATTGCAATGAAGCAATTGAGGACGCGAAGGGCCGAGCAGGGCAAGACAAACCGTTGACGTGTCGCGGCTGGTTTGGGCGCCGGGTAGTCTCCGTAGAGACTACCCGGCGCTTTGATGCAATCGCCTTCGCTCGTCAGGAGATCGCGCCAGCGAGAATTCTTGCACCCTCGGAGAGGATCGGCGGGTTGGCCGAGCGTTTCAACGATGAGTGTATGTCGATTGAACGAAAGCGTATTCGCTTGAGATCGATGCAGAACGTGGAGGCAAGCGTCAATCGACAGTTGATTATCTCAGCGGTAATCAACGAGCCCCTGGAGACTCTTTGCAGTTCCATAACTCTTTCTCTATGGCGGAATCAAGACTCCTTATTGGTTGCGCTCCATGGCTGCGTGTTACTAGTTCCATCTGGCCTTAGTCACATGTATTGGATTTGAGCATGTACCACTTCAGACGTTACTTCTCGCTACTTGCAGTTCTCGTCACGGGATTGATTCTGGTCGGAAATTCACAGGCGGAGACCCGATTCTACAAGCCTTATGTATTGGCAAAACAAGCGACTGGCGACTTCGCCGATATCCTCGAGCAGACACGCGTCGCGTTGAAACAGGGCGGTATGACGATCGTGGGGGAATACAGCCCCTATCCCGGCGCGCATTCGCTGGTAGTCACCAATGAGGCGTTGAAGCAGACGGCGACCCGATCCGAACTCGGCGGGTACGGAGCTGCGTTGCGCGTGGGTGTGACCAGAACCGATGAGGGCGTGCAGATCGCCTACACCAATCCAGAATACATGGCGATCGTTTACCGGATGGCGGATTCTTTGGCGGGCGTTACCGCGTCAATGGCAGGCGCATTGGGCAGGATGCAGGAGTTCGGTTCTGAATACGGTGCCCCCGAATTTGATCTCAAAAGCTACCATTACATGATCTTCATGCCGTACTTCACCGATCAGTTGGCCCTTGCCGAGTACGATGGCTACGACAGCGCCGTTCAGGCAGTGGAAAGCGGCTTGGCAGCAGGAAGAAGCGGCACTCAGAAGGTGTATCGCATCGATCTGCCGGGCAAAGACGAGACCTTGTTCGGAGTGGCTTTGTCCGCGGGCGAGGGTTCCGACCAGGCGGTTATGGCAACGACCGATATCGCGCCTCTGAAGCATACTCCGCATCTCCCCTATGAGATGTTGGTGAGTGGTGGAAAGGTTTACGCGTTGCACGGCAAATTCCGCATTGCACAGAGTTTTCCCGATCTGACGATGGGCACCTTCATGAAGATCTCAAAGGCACCGGATGCGATCAAAGCCGCGCTTCAGGATGTCGCGGGCAGGCAATGACGGGGTAACGCTGGACTGTGAAACCGATCAGCTGTTGGTCAATCCGCTGAACAACACCGCGCCCTGTTCCACGGTCAGGCTTCCGGGCGCCGGCAGCGACACCTCACCGTCACCTTCAAACGCCGGTTGCTCAGAGCCGGTGTCGATGTCGATCGTCTTGGCACGTGCCCAGTGGACGAAGGGTGCGGCCAAATGCCTGCCCAGATAGACGCTCGGCAACCACGCCAGCACCAGTGGTTTTGACGCGGCTTCGATAGCTACCACGTCGGCCAGCCCGTCGTGGGGATCGGCCTTGGGCGCAATGCGCATCCCTTTGGCGAAACAGCTGCCATTGGCGACCACTACGATATAGAAGCGACCCTGGCACCAGAACTTGCCATCAAGATGGATGCGCGCCCATTGCGGTTGGTAGCTCAGCAGAACGCGCAGGGCGGCAGTGAGGTAGGTCGCGGTATTGCGCTTGGGTAGCGCATTGACCCGCGCTGCCACGGGGGCGGAGAGCCCAAGCGAGGCAACATTGATGAGGTAGCGGTGCTGCCCGGCTGCGTGGAGCCGCAGGGCATCCATGCGTGATGGCAACGCTTCGAGCGCCTGCTCCAATGCCTGCATCGGGCGCGTCTCAAGCCCCAGGCCGCGAGCCAGATCAGAGCCGGTGCCGACGGGAATGAGTCCCAAACTGCGCTCAATGTCTGGCGCATCGGCCAACATCAGGTTGAGTGCGTGGTTCAGCGTGCCGTCGCCGCCCACGGTGACGACGCGGCGAATCTGCGGCGTCAGTGCATCGATGATCGCCTTCGCCGCGGTTCCCCGCTCTTCGCACTGCACAACCATGGCCGTGCGCAGGCTTCGCACGCGGTTGCGAAGATCCTCCCAGACACGCGAGGCGCGTCCTGATGCCGCTCTCGGGTTGACTATGAACAGGACGTCTCTCATGGCAGGCTTTCTTGTTGTCAATCGATCAAGGTCTTAAGTGGCGCGTGTTGTCTGTTGCGGATTTATGGCGTCGCTGGTTTGACCCTTGTTTTGACGATCCCGATGGTAGCGAGATAATTACGGGAAGCGAAACAAAACTTCCAGCCTGGCAAGGATTATCATGATCTGCGTTGCAGACACGGGAACAGACGATGGAATTTGAGCAGATCGATACCACCGGATGCCGTATCGTCGGTGCCCTGACGCGATTGGGGCGCCTCGGACCCAAGCACCATGGTATTGTGCTGGGGCGCAGCACCGCCGACGGGCAGACCTATGTGGCCGAGAGCACGCGCGAGGCGGGGTATCGTTTGACCACCTATGATCGATTCGTCGCCGCCTATTCGCGCTACGGTGCGGTCACCGTTCAACCCAATCGGGGCAGGTTCTCCGATATCGCGGTGGCGCAGCGTGCGCTGGACGAGCTGATGGTCGGTGGTGACGGTGCCTACAATCTGATCTCCAACAACTGTGAGTCGTTCTCCAATCGGGCAATGAACGATCACTCCATCAGTTCGCAGGTGCTCCATACCACCGCTGGCGTCGTTGTGTTCATTGGCGCGCTGCTGGTGCGACGCTATACGCGCAGGACCTGGTAATACGGTTTTTCGCAATGTATCAAACCTGTCCGAAATGTGGTCATTCATGCCGCGCGCAGGAGTCCAGGTCGACCAACGTCTGTCCCGCTTGTGGATTGCGTTACGACAAGTGGCTGAAGCAGCGCTATCGATCGGCGCATTTCCAGTCGTCGCAGAGAGTGACGCGTCCTTGGGTCACAGCATGCTCGCGACTTGCGGTGGCAGTCCTCACGCCGCGCGACGATGGTCGCAAGGAATGGTCGGGGAGGGTATTGATCTGGCTATTGCTTGCGGGCTTGGGGCTGGCGACAGTGACGACAAGCTACGAGGACGTGGTTGAGGGTACAATGCCGGGCGCTGTAGCATTCCTGCACCGTATTGATTTGGTGTTCCACGAGGCGGGGCATGTGATTTTTTCCGTGCTGGGCGATTTCATGGTGGTGACAGGCGGATCGCTGATGCAACTGCTCGTGCCCCTTCTGGTCTGCGGGGCGTTTCTGTTCAAACGCAGCGATCCTTTCGGAGCCAGTGTCGGGATGTGGTGGACGGGTCAGAGTCTCGCGGATCTTTCACCCTACATTGCTGACGCCCGGGCGCTGCGGCTGCCCATGTTGGGCGGTGGAACCGGAGCGGATCGCCTGGGAATCCACGACTGGGAAAATATCCTGGGGCGCCTGGGGCTGCTCGATTACGACCGCATCCTGGGCGGGGTGGCGAACGGTCTCGGGATGGTGCTGATGGTGCTGGCGTTGGCATGGGGGGCGATGCTGCTCGTCAAGCAGCACCGCCATTTGAGCGGGTAGTGTTCGCCTGAGCGCGAGACTCAGTCGGGTGGAGTCTTCTCCAGCCATTTGTCGAGCGCCTCGGTGTGTTCCTGCTCCTCTTCGGCAAACTCGCTGGAGAGCCGTTTCACCTCGGCATCGTCGGTATTGCCCGTGACGGAACGGTAGAATTCCATGGCGCGCTGCTCGTTCTCGCGGGCATATTGCAGGGCCTGGTACGGCGTCAAAGTGTAGTCGAAGGCATCTTCATCGCAGACCTCGGGCGGCGCCGACCAACGAAACTGCCACGAGTGGGGTTTGGGCAGTTCCGTGGAGCCCGCGCGCTCCCTGATCGAGTCACGATGCAATTGCGAGAAGCGGCACATGTCACGGAATACGGTGGCCACCTCCAGGTTGTTGTGCGCCTCCATCATGTCCGCCAGTTCCAGGTAACGTTCGGCGGCCTCATCCTCCATGGCGATGGAGTGGGCAAGGAAATCGGGTAAGGTATATTTCATGGGAGCTTCCTTCATTGTGATTCTGTGGAAGACGGGCAGGGGTCGGACCGGGTCTCTGGCTATCGACTATAGGTAACGTTGACGTAAACGTCAACAAAACAGCATCTGGAAAACCGGGTATTCGAGTACGGCAATGACGCAGAAGCTTTTTTGGCAGGATCCCTATCAAACTCGCCTGGATACGCGGGTTGAGACCGTCGTTGGAAACGAGGTCACCCTGGCACAGACCATTTTCTATGCCCTCTCCGGTGGCCAGGAGAGCGACTCGGGCACTCTCGGCGGATACCCTGTGATAGAGGCGCGCAACCAGGGTTCGGAGATCTATTATCGGCTCGCCGAGGGGCATGGGCTGCAACCGGGACAGCGGGTGACGGTGGAGATCGATTGGGAGCGGCGCTACCGTCTGATGCGCCTGCATTTTGCCGCGGAACTGGTGCTGGAGCTGGTCTATACGATGCTCGATTTTCCGACCAAGATCGGTGCGCACATCGCTGAGGACAAGGCACGGATCGATTTCGAATGGGCGGGCAATATCTCGACACTGTTTCCCGAGATCGATCAGCGCGTGCGCGCGATAGTCGCTGCCGACTCCAAGATCGTCAGCGCCTACAGTGACGAAGCCGGTGAACGACGTTATTGGGAGGTGCCCGGGTTTGCGCGGGTGCCTTGCGGCGGCACGCATCTGCGCAGAACCGGTGAATTGGGTGCGATCGAACTGAAACGCCGGAACCCCGGCAAGGGTAAGGAGCGGGTCGAGATCCGATTGGCCGCGGACCAGGGAGTCTTGCCGTGTCGTGCCGACCGGCCTTCCGAATGCCCCGTGGCCGATCGGTAACAGCACAAAGGTGCAAACCGATAGCGCGCAGCCAAAACCCTTATACTCTCCGTATGCCGATGACCTTCGACGGAAAACTTGTGGTCGCCATCTCTTCACGGGCGCTCTTCGATCTGGAGGAGAGTCACCGGGTCTTTGACGAGCAGGGGATCGAGGCCTATTGCCGCTATCAGATCGAACACGAGGAGGACATCCTCGATCCCGGCGTTGCCTTCGGCATGGTTCGCAAATTGCTCGCTTTGAACGAGGCGGGTCGCGAACGGGTCGAGATCGTGCTGATGTCGCGCAACAGCGCCGATACCGGTCTGCGGGTGTTCAATTCGATTCACCATCACCGACTGACGATCAGTCGCGCGGTGTTCAGCGGCGGCGCCTCCCCCTACCGGTATGTAGCGCCCTTCGGAGCGCATCTTTTTCTCTCCTCCCATGCCGAGGACGTGCGGGCGGCGCTCGAGGCCGGCTACGCGGCCGCAACCATTCTGCCTTCGATGAAGGGGAGCAATCCCAGCGACGAATTGCGTATTGCCTTCGATGGCGATGCGGTGCTGTTTTCCGACGAAGCCGAACGAGTCTACAAATCCAGGGGATTGGACGCCTTCCAGACTTCGGAGGTGGAGTCGGCGAAGCGGCCCTTGCCGGGCGGGCCCTTCCAGGGATTTCTCGCGGCACTCCACCAGATTCAAAAGGATTTTGGCGCCGAGCGCTCACCCATCCGCACTGCACTGGTCACCGCGCGTTCGGCTCCGGCCCACGAGCGGGTCATCCGCACCCTGCGTGCCTGGAACATCCGTATCGACGAGGCCATCTTCCTGGGTGGGCTCGAGAAAGGCGCATTTCTCAAGGCATTCGGTGCCGATATCTTCTTCGATGATCAAGAGCTGCATTGCGATTCCGCTGCCCAGCATGTGGCGACCGGACATGTGCCCCATGGCGTGGCCAATGAAGGCCGCTGAAACACCCCCGGTCGTCGCGTACGCAGCGTAGTTCTCCCAACTGGTCTGACCGTAATCGATCGCCGCCAGGCGTGCCGTTCAGCTGTATTCCTTCCCGGTAATGACCAATTCCGTATTCTGTGGATGTCCATAACTCTCTCTATCAAAATAAGAAATTCACCAATTTCATATCGTGAAAACTGCATTTCATTGTGAAAATACAACCCTTGACTAAGCTCAGTAAACCGTCGGCAGAGTCAGTGTCGGGGAGGGATATCAGGCGGTATGACCGATCCTTCCCGATGAGGAGAGCGGCAACAGGCTGTGCGACAGCCGCGTGCGCGCATCAACCCACGCGGGCTGCGCCCCCAAAATAAAACTGAGTGATCAGGTACAAACCGAGGAGGAGAGTTGGAATGACAACGCATAAATCCGAAGTCAGCGATAGCGATGCTTTAGACACAACGGCGGCAGGGCGGCGCAAGTTCATAAAAGGGGCGGCGGTGGGTGGTGCGGCCATCCTCGGAGCACCTTACGTCCGTAACGCGGCGGCTGCGCAGACCACAAACTGGAAAATTCAAACCTCGTGGCCCGGGGGTATCGGGTTGGACGTCTTCAAGGAGTGGTGCAATAGCATCAAGGAAAAGACCGGTGGCGAATTGGCTTTCACGCCGTTTGGTGCCAAGGATGTCGTCGGTGACTTTCAGCTCTTCGATGCGGTGAAAAACGGTGTGCTCGATGCCATGAATCCCTTCACGCTGTACTGGGCGGGGAGAATGCCGGCGGCGGTGTTCCTCAGCTCCTACCCATTGGGACCGCGCAATCCCCACGAGTGGGATGTCTTCTACTATGCACTCGGTGGCCTGGAGTTGGCGCGCGATCTGTTTGCGCAGCAGGGGCTGTATTACGTGGGCCCGATTCATCATGGTCCGAATATCATCCACTCCAAGGTGCCGATACGCTCCATTGAGGATTTCCGCGGGCGCAAGATGCGCTTACCGGGCGGTATGGTGGCGGAGGTCTTCCAGGCGGCGGGCGCCAAAACCACGCTGCTGCCCGGCAGCGAGATCTTTCCCGCGCTGGAGAAGGGGACGATCGATGTCGCCGATTACGTGGGGCCAGCGATCAACTACGCCCTCGGCTTCCATCAGGTGACCAAGTTCATCTCCATGGGGCCGCCGGGATTCATGTCGCTCTATCAGCCGGTGGACTTGATGGATCTGACGGTTGGTATGAAATCCTGGAACGCGCTTTCGCCGCAGATGAAACAGTTCGTCGAGATGGAGGTTCATGTCTATTCCGATCTGCATCACGCCAGGATCCAGAAAGCCGATCAGGAGTCGTGGAAGAAGTTCGAGGAGGCCGGCACCATCGTGACGCGTCTCGGTCAGGAAGACGTGGAGAAGTTCACTGCACTCGCGGTGCCGCGCTGGTTTGCATGGGCCAACAAGGACAAGGCCGCGGCGCGGGTCTTCAAGATCCAGCTCGACTACATGATGTCGGGCAGTCTCGGCTACGTCACACCGGACATGATCAAGGGCCACACGCTGCAGATGTAGTTGCGGGCAGGCCTTTTATGGGCCATCGCAGCACAGGAAGGGGGCTGGGGCGTCGACAGGCGCCCCAGCACTGTGTGGGCTCTGTCGATCGCTGGAAACCGCTATGCCAAGTCTGACTTTTGTACTGCCACACTGGGTTTACTGGGCGGGGCTGCTGCTGCTCCCTCTGATCGCGCTTTATCTCACTCGTCGTCAAATCGCCAGCCGTCGCGCCCGGGTATCGAAGGGCATTGCTTACATGCTCTGGATCAGCGGCGGATTTGTGGGACTGCATCGTTTCTATGTCCGTAGCGTGTGGGGGCTGCTCTTTATCCCACTGTTCATCGCCATTCTCTACGCCAACGCGCATGAGCGTGATGCGCGCAATGCAGTCTCCGCAGCCCGCAACGAGGTCAGCGTGGCGGTGTTCATGGTCGAACGTGCCGCGAAGCAGTCGGTCACCGAACAGCAAAAGGCGGGGATCGATCTCGACAACGCCCGCCGCGCAATGGTGGCGGCACAGGTCAACCACGAGGAGTGGTCCGGGATTGCCCGCTGGGCGGGTATCGCCATCCTGATTCTGTTGCTGATCGATGCGGCGCTGTTGCCCGGACTTGTCAGGCGCTGCGAGGCGCGCGAGGCGGAGCGCGATACCGAGGATCCCGGGGACTGGACCAGGGCCCAGGCCGAGGTGCACCACGATCCCGCGTACCGGGTTCACACCCGCTTTACCGATTGGATCGACCGCATCAACGGTTTTGCGGGTGAGTTCGTCGCCTTCTGGGCGGTGATTGCGGTTTTCGTTTACTACTACGAGGTGATCGCCCGTTACGTCTTCAATTCCCCCACCAACTGGGCCCACGAGAGCATGTTTCTCATGTTTGGTATGCAGTACCTGCTGGCCGGGGGGTTTGCGTTGCGCGAAGACGCGCATGTGCGGGTGGATGTGGTCTATCTGCTCTTTTCCGATCGTCTGAAAGTGCTGGTGGATGTGATCACCTCGGTCTTCTTTTTTATCTTTGCAGGCGCACTGCTGTGGACAGGGTGGACCTTCTTCAGCGATTCGTATGCCGTGAGCGAGGTGTCGTTCACCGAGTGGGCCATCCAGTACTGGCCGATAAAGCTGGCCCTGCCCCTCGGGGCGGCGCTGTTGGTGCTGCAGGGAATTGCCAAGCTGGTCAAGGATATCGTGTTGCTCCGTCGCCATATGTCGCAACCGGCGGGGGAGGGTTGAGGCATGGGTCTTGAGATCGAGATCGGCTGGCTGACCTTCTTCATGTTCGGTTCGCTTGCCGTGCTGCTCATGGCGGGACTCCCGCTCGCGTTTGTGACCGGCGGTCTGGCGTGCGTGTTCCTGTTCCTGTTTGGCGACGCGCAGATGCTGAACATTCTGCCTTCGCGCATCTTCCCCATGATGACCGACTACCAGTTGTCGGCCATTCCGCTCTTTATCTTCATGGCGTCGATGCTGGAGCGGGCGGGGATCATTGAGGAACTGTTTGATGTCATCTACAAGATTCTGGGTGGTCTGAATGGAGGGCTGGCGACGGCGACCATCATCGCTTCCACCATACTTGCCGCAATGGCGGGCGTGATCGGAGCGACGGAGGTGACCATGGGCATCATCGCCCTGCCCGCCATGCTCAAGCGTGGCTATCATCCGACCATCGCCTGCGGATCGATCCTGGCCGGCGGTACCCTGGGCATTCTGATTCCACCCTCGATACTGGCGATCCTCTTTGCTGTGGTCGCGCAACAATCGGTGGGCGAGTTGTTCGTCGGTGCAGTGATTCCGGGCCTGCTGCTATCGGGTCTCTATATCGTTTACGTGACAGCACGTTCCTACATCAATCCGGCAGTGGGTCCGGCCCTCTCCATCGAGGAGCGTGTGGATACCCGGGAAAAGATCCGTTTGCTACGCGGGATCATCGCCCCGCTGATCCTCATTGTGCTGGTGCTCGGTGTGATCTTCACCGGAATTGCGACACCGGTAGAGGCGGCGGGTATCGGTACCTTCGGCGCAATCGTGGTGGCGGCGATGTCGCGGCGGCTCAATCTGCGCGCCGTCCATGAGGCAGCGGTCCAGACCCTCAAGGCAACGGCCATGGTGCTGTGGATCGTATTCGGTGCCACGATGTTTGTCGGTTTCTATATCGTTAACGGTGGCCAGCAGTTCGTCAGTGAAGCGTTGCTCGCCACCGGCTTCGGATCTTACGGAATCCTGTTCGTAATGATGGTGTTGCTGGTGATCCTCGGCATGTTTCTCGACTGGGTGGGCATCCTGCTGCTGGCGGTGCCGATCTTTATGCCCATCGTCAGAGGGCTCAGCTTCGATGGTGTGTTCGGGCTGCCCGGGGTTGCACCCCATGAGATCTCGCTCTGGTTCGCCGTGGTCTATATGGTGAATATGCAGATGTCGTTTCTCAGTCCACCGTTTGGTTACGCGCTCTTCTATCTCAAGAGCGTGGCGCCACCCGAAGTGACGATGGCGATGATCTTCCGCTCCTCGATTCCGTTTCTCGGCCTGCAAGCGTTGGGATTGGGGATCTGCATCGTCTTTCCCGAGGTGATACTTTGGCTGCCGCGGCAGATTTACGGAACGGGGTAGGTATATGGTAGCGCGACTTACACCGTACCGTGACGGTGGGCGATGTGCGCGGTAACCTCCTCGCCGGCTGCGATCAGTAGTGGAATCCACTCGCTGCGACGGCGCTCGATGGGTGATGAGATGGAGAGCCCGCCGACGGCCGCGCCCGTGGCATCACGCAGCAGTACGCCTATGCACCCCACACCGATCTCGGCCTCTTCATTATCGTAAGCGTACCCTTGCTGCCGGCTTTGGTGGATGTGATCCAACAGCGTGCGAACACCGGTTAGGGTGTTGGGCGTGTAGGCGGGGAGACCGGTGCGTTCGGCGTAATCGCGAACGCCGCGCTCACCGCTTTCACCCAGCATCAGTTTGCCGACAGCCGTGATATGCAACGGGGCACGACTGCCGATGATCTGTTCGACGCGCATCATTCGCTTGGAGATGACGCGCTCGATGTAGATGATCTCATCACCGGCGCGCAGCGTGAGATTGACCGTCTCGCCGACGGTGTTGCGCAGGCGCTCCATATAGGGCAGCGCGCAGGTGCGCAGGTCGAAGTCGAGCGGGATGCGCGAGGCGAGCTGACGCAGTTTCGCGCCCAGCAGGTAGCCTCCCCGGGTATCACGCTCGACAAGGCCTACGTCACTCAGCGATGCGAGGATGCGGAACGCGGTGGAGGGGTGAAGACCCGTCTCGGCGGCCAGGATTTTCAGCGTAGCCGTGTCGCCCTGGCTGACAATCGCATCGAGCAGCGCACCGGCGCGTTGAATGACCTGTATGGATGCCATTTCACTATATGAAATGAGTTGTGTATTGTGAAAAGTGTAGGCAAAGTCTATCCTGAAGGCCAGCAATTTTTCCGGAAAAAATCGTCGATGCGGACCCAAACCCCCTCGGACCCGAAGCGCACGGACCTGCTGAGCGCCCTGCGCACTCTGGTTGCCGCAGACGCCGTGCTGGAAGCCGAGGAAGAGCGCCGTCCCTACGAGTGCGATGGCCTTTCCGCTTACCGGCAGCTGCCCATGGTGGTCGTTCTCCCGCGTACCGTCGCCGAAGTGCAGGCGATACTCCGCCTGTGCCACGAGCGGGGGGTGCCTGTGGTTGCGCGCGGGGCGGGGACCGGTCTGTCCGGGGGCGCGCTGCCGCATGAGACGGGCGTACTGCTGAGTCTGGCACGCTTCCAGGCGATCCTCGAGATCGATCCCGATACCCGCACCGCGCGCCTGCAGCCCGGGGTGCGTAATCAGGCCATCTCCGAGGCGGTGGCTCCGTTGGGGCTCTACTATGCCCCGGATCCCTCGTCGCAGATCGCCTGCACCATCGGTGGCAATGTGGCGGAAAACTCCGGGGGTGTGCACTGCCTCAAGTATGGATTGACGGTTCACAACGTCCTCAAGCTCAAAGTGGTAACCATGGAAGGCGAGCTGATCGAGATCGGTGCCGATGCCCTCGATGCGCCCGGTTTGGATCTGATGGCGTTGATGATTGGCTCGGAAGGGATGTTGGGCGTGGTGGTGGAGGTAACGGTGAAACTGTTGCCGCTGCCGCGCAGCGCCCAGGTCGTGCTGGCTGCCTTCGATGATGTGGGCAAGGCGGGCGGCGCGGTAGGCGAGATCATCGCCGCCGGCATCATTCCGGCCGGATTGGAGATGATGGACGGTCCCGCCATCAAAGCGGCGGAGGATTTCGTCCATGCCGGTTATCCGGTGGATGCCGCCGCCATCCTGCTCTGTGAGGTGGATGGTATCGAGGAAGAGGTGATCGAGCAGATCGCGCGGGTTTCCGCCCTGCTGAGTGACTGCGGCGCCACGGCGGTGCGCGCTGCACGCAACGAGGAAGAGCGCCTGGGGTTCTGGAAGGGCCGCAAGGCGGCATTTCCCGCGGTGGGCCGTATCTCTCCCGATTACTACTGCATGGATGGCACTATCCCGCGCCGTCGTCTGCCCGAGGTGCTGCAGCGCACAGCCGAACTTTCACAGCAATACGGGCTGCGCGTCGCCAATGTCTTTCATGCCGGCGACGGCAACCTGCATCCGTTGATTCTTTATGACGCCAATAACCCCGGTGAACTGGAGCGTACCGAGGCGCTCGGCGGGGCGATTCTCGAACTGTGCGTGGCGGTGGGTGGAACCATTACCGGCGAACACGGCGTGGGCATCGAAAAGATCAATCAGATGTGTGTGCAGTTCACGCCGGAAGAACTGGAGCAGTTCCGGCGCGTAAAGCGCGCCTTCGATCCGCAGGAACTGCTGAATCCGGGCAAGGGGATCCCGACGCCACGGCGCTGTTCCGAGTACCGCACATTGCCGACACAGGCTGTCAGATCATGACGACGGATCTGACCCGGGCACTGCAGGAGCGCGTGGTCGCCGCGGCTGCCGATCGAACTCCTCTGGCGATCATGGGGGGCGGCAGCAAAGGTTTCTATGGACGTGCCAGTACGGGGACGCCCATCGGTATCAGCGGGCACTGCGGTATCGTCGCTTACGAACCCAAGGAGTTGGTTATCACCGCGCGGGCCGGTACCTCGCTGCGCGAGGTGGAGGAAACCCTGGCGGCGCAGGGTCAGATGTTGCCCTTCGAGCCGCCTCACTTTGGGTCCGGTGCGACCATCGGCGGCATGGTGGCGACGGGGCTTTCGGGACCGCGACGCCCGTATACGGGATCGGTGCGTGATTACGTCCTCGGTGTGCGGATGCTGAACGGCCAGGGCGAACAGCTGCGTTTCGGCGGTGAGGTGATGAAGAATGTTGCGGGTTACGACCTGTCCCGCCTGATGACCGGATCGTTGGGGATACTCGGCATCATACTCGAGGTGAGTCTCAAGGTGCTGCCCAAGCCGGAACAGGAACTGACTCTGCTCCGCGAGTGCGATGCCGGGACGGCGGTCGAGTTCATGAACACTACCGCTGCCAAGCCCTTGCCGGTCTCCGGGGCGTGTCACGACGGCACGGTGCTGCGGCTACGGCTCTCGGGCACCAGCCGCGCCGTAGCCGCAGCGAGCCGCGAGTTGGGCGGCTCGGAGGACGGTGCGGGCGAACGATTCTGGCGTGATTTGCGTGAACTGGCGCATCCCTTCCTCCAGCCGGCTGCCGATCCCCTGTGGCGCGTCGCGGTGCGATCGACCACGCCTCCCCTGGGCATGGGTGAAGAGTGGATCGATTGGGGTGGCGCACAGCGTTGGTTGCGCACGGACAGCGATTCGGAAACGGTGAGAGAGGCGGCGACCGCTGCCGGAGGGCATGCCCTGGTGTTCAGTGGCGGTGATCGCGGCAGTGCAGTATTTCATCCATTGTCGCCGGCGCTGGCATTGATTCATAGTCGGCTGAAGCAGGCCTTCGATCCGCAGCGTTTGTTTAATCCCGGACGCCTCTACGCGACGCTTTAAACGTTATGGAAACTGCCCTCGCACCCCAATACCGCAATACGCCGGAGGGTCGGGAAGCCGACGCAATTCTGCGTACCTGCGTGCATTGCGGGTTTTGCAACGCGACGTGCCCCACCTATCAACTGCTGGGCGATGAGTTGGATGGCCCGCGCGGGCGAATCTATCAGATCAAGCAGGTGCTGGAAGGGCGGGCTGTTTCGCGTCTGACTCAATTGCATCTGGACTGCTGCCTCACCTGCACCGCCTGCGAGACGACCTGCCCCTCCGGCGTGCGTTATCACCATCTGTTGGATATCGGTCGCGGTATCGTCGAACGCGAGGTCAAACGGCCCCTCGGTGAACGGTTCAAGCGTCGCCTGCTGCGTGCGGTGTTGGCACGTCCCGAACGCTTCAAGCTAGTGCTGAGCGTTGCCCGTGCGTTACGACCGCTGTTATCCGCGAGCCTGCAACGGCGCATCCCGGCGGTGCAAGCGATCGGCAGCAGACCGCCCGCGACACATTCCCGTCGCATGCTGGTGCTGGAGGGGTGTGCTCAGTCGGTCGCCACGCCGGCCACCAATAACGCATTGACACGGGTACTCGATCGCTTGGGGATCTCCCTGGTCAGTGCTCCCGAAGCGGGCTGTTGCGGTGCGGTGGATTATCATCTTGCCGCACACCAGGCGGGATTGGCCGCCGCCCGTCACAATGTCGATGTATGGTGGCCGCATGTGGAGGCGGGCGTTGAGGCGATCATTGCCAGTGCCAGCGGGTGCGGCGCAATGCTCAAGGACTACGGCCATCTGCTGCGCAACGATCCGGACTATGCGGATCGGGCGCGCCGTATTTCGACGCTGACGCGTGATGCAAGCGAGGTGCTGGACAACGAGGAGCTGGAGCGACTGCAGGTCGATGGTCGCGGACGCAAGGTGGCCTGTCATGTGCCCTGCAGCCTGCAACATACGCAAAAGCTGCCGAACACGGTGCCGGATATTCTCCGGCGACTTGGGTTTGAATTGACGCCGGTCGCCGACGCCCATCTCTGTTGCGGCTCGGCCGGCACCTACTCGCTGTTGCAGGAAGAGCTGTCACAACAGCTGCTTGCCAACAAGGTTGACCATCTGGAGGCGGGTTCACCAGAGCTGATCACGACCGCCAACATCGGCTGCCAACTGCACCTGCAATCTCGGGCAGCGGTTCCGGTTCACCACTGGATCGAACTGCTCGACCCCTCGGTTTGACACCGACTCGGGTATCGACCAAGAATCATAGCTTACGACGACGAGGAGAAATCATGACCAATCGGATCACAATCGGCGGTCTGCAGGTCGCCAGGCCGCTTTACGACTTGGTGAAGGACGAGATCACGCCGGGGATCGGAATAGATGCCGATGAATTCTGGGCCTCGTTCGGCGAGATCGTCAGTGACCTCATGCCGCGGAACAAGGCGTTGCTGAAACGACGCGATGAACTGCAGGCCAAGATCGATGCCTGGCATCTGGCTCACCGGGGCCAGCCCCACGATGCGGCGGCTTACAAAGCGATGCTGGTGGAGATCGGCTATCTGGTGCCCGAAGGCGATGCCTTTGAAATCACCACCAAAAATGTCGATCGCGAGATCGCCACCATGGCCGGGCCGCAATTGGTGGTCCCGGTGAGCAATGCCCGCTATGCACTCAATGCGGCCAATGCCCGATGGGGGAGCCTCTACGACGCCCTCTATGGCACCAACGTGATCCCCGAGTCGGACGGGGCTGAAAAGAGCGGCGGCTACAATCCGGTGCGTGGCGCCAAAGTCGTGGCCTATGCCAACGAGTTTCTCGATTCCGCGGTCCCGTTGGCCAAAGGGAAGTATGCCAAGGTCGCCGGTTACGCAGTGGCTGACGGCGCGCTTACCGTTACCTTGACGGATGGCGAAACCACGACGTTAAGCGAGCCTCAGCGCTTTGTCGGCTACCGCGAGGAAGAGGGACGCCTTGCGGTCATCTTGCTGCGTCACCATGGTCTGCACATTGAACTGTACATCGATCCTGCGCACCCGGTCGGCAAAGATAGTCCAGGCGGGATCAAGGATGTGGTGATGGAGTCCGCGCTGACGACCATTCAGGATTGTGAGGATTCGGTGGCAGCGGTCGATGCCGAGGACAAGGTGCTGGTCTATCGCAACTGGCTGGGTCTGATGCGCGGTGATCTGCAGGCAACCCTGGAGAAGGGAGGGAAACCGTTGGTCCGCACTCTGGAATCGGATCGCAGCTACCTTGCTCCCGATGGGGGTGAGGTTACCCTGCCTGGGCGCAGCCTCATGCTGGTGCGTAATGTTGGTCATCTGATGACCAATCCCGCCGTGCTGACCGGCGACGGGGAGGAGATCTTTGAGGGACTGCTGGACGCGATGGTCACCGCGCTGGTAGCGCTCTACGACATCAAGGGAACCGGGCTGCACGGCAACAGCCGCACAGGCAGCCTGTATATCGTCAAGCCCAAGATGCACGGTCCCGAGGAGGTCGCATTTACGGTGGAACTGTTCGGTCGTGTCGAGCAGGCGCTGGATCTGCCGCGCAACACACTCAAGGTCGGTATCATGGATGAGGAGCGGCGCACCACCGTGAATCTGAAAGAGTGCATCCGTGCCGCCAGGGAGCGTGTGATCTTTATCAATACCGGATTTCTCGACCGCACCGGTGACGAGATCCACACCTCGATGGAAGCCGGCCCGATGATCCGCAAAGGTGACATGAAGAGCGCACCGTGGATACTCGCCTACGAGGACTGGAATGTGGATCAAGGACTGGCCACGGGCTTCATCGGCAAGGCGCAGATCGGCAAGGGGATGTGGGCGATGCCGGACGAGATGAAGGCAATGGTCGAGGCCAAGGTCGGGCATCCCATGGCCGGCGCCAATACCGCATGGGTTCCCTCACCCACCGCCGCGACGCTGCACGCCATGCACTACCACAAGGTCGACGTCGCCGCCCGCCAGCGCAATCTGGCGACCCGCAAGCCGGCGAGTCTGGACGATATCCTCACCATTCCCGTGACCGCGGAACCCAGTTGGTCGGCGGAAGAGATTCAGCAGGAGATGGATAACAACTGCCAGGGAATTCTCGGCTATGTGGTGCGCTGGATCGATCAGGGTGTGGGTTGCTCCAAGGTGCCGGACATCCATGATGTCGGCCTGATGGAGGACCGCGCAACACTGCGTATCTCCAGTCAGCATTTGGCCAATTGGTTGCATCACGGCATTGTCACCAAAGACCAGATACTGGCGACGCTGAAGCGCATGGCCGAGGTGGTCGATCGTCAAAATGCGGGTGATCCCGCGTATGTCGCCATGGCTCCTGGTTTTGACGGTGTTGCCTTTAGGACTGCCTGCGATCTGGTTTTCAAGGGCAGAGAGGTTCCCAACGGCTACACGGAGCCTACGCTGCACAAAATGCGACTCGAGGCCAAGGCAGGCGCGCGATAAGCTTTTGCAAATTCCTGTATGGGGGGTGCGGAAATAGGAGGTCCGCACCCCTTTCGTTTCCGATTGTTCGACAGACAGGGCGGGCGTCGAAAGCCATGTCTTGAGCCTCGATCCCCGCGCGCGAAGTAGCTTCGGATCTAGACGGCAGGTTCGCCGCGGCAGGCGCTCATCGACTCGGGAGTCGGCATTGTTGCAGCTGGCAGTCCGCGTGTGCTCAGCCAGAATAGCGCGCGCAGCATGGCGTCGTTTTCCGAGAACCGGTTGCTGAGAGCGATGGTCCAGCGTACGGCATCGCGCGAGATCTTGACGCGCTGGCCGGAGGTGAAGTGAAGATTGTTGTTGATCTTGCGCAGGGTGAGCACGGCCATGCCCAGTGCCCACAGACAGAAACGGCGGATGCCGGATTCGTGCGCGGGGATCAAGAGCAGATAGGACATCGAGTTGCGCAGGTGACCATGCGCAAGACTGATCATCTTTTGCATACCAGCCTGGAAAGCAGGATTGGATCGCTCGCGATTCAACTGGTGTAGATCGCAGCCGTGCGCGGAGAAAAGATCACGCGGCAACCAACAGGCGCCGCGCTGCTGGTCTTCCCAGACATCTTTGAGGATATTGGTCATCTGTAGCGCCGCGCCGAACGAGATGGCGAGCGCGCCAAGCTGATTGTGATGGCGGGCAATCTCGGGTGAATATTCACAGAAAACCTCAGTGAGCATCTCGCCCACCACACCCGCCACCCTGTAGCAGTAGCGATCAAAGGCCGCGAGATCAGGGAGTCCCGAGTGATCGCTGCGATTCTGAAACTCCACCATCCCCTGCGACATGATTCGAACGCAACGTTCCAGGTGCGCCTGTTGCGTGGGTGTAAAGCTGCGGGTGATCCGCAGGACGCGCTCGGTCCGGTGGACCAGTTCATGTTCGGCGGGAAGTGTCGCCGAGGTCAGCAGCGGGTGGAGTTCCGCTGCAAACGCAGCCGCATCGCCGTGTCCGTTGAGCAGGGCGATAAAGCGATTGGAAAATTCACGTTTCTGCCGGGCCGACAAGCCGCTGTCATCCTCTATGGTATCGGCGATACGGCATAGCAGATAGGCGTTGCCGATGACCTGACCAAGCGCCGCGGGGAGCTGCGGAATGGTCAGGGCAAAGGTGCGCGATACCGCTTCGAGGCTTTTCGCTTGAAAGGCGAGATCACCGTCACCGGGTGGAATTGGGGAGTCTGCTTGGAGCATAGGCTGAACTTAAGGAGTTGCGCTCCAATGCTACACCATTCGGCGTATCCGGGCAGGGCAGGAGTGAGTTATCCGTGCTAAAGTAGACCACTCCAGCAAGCCGCTCTCCCGCGAACGATGTCCGACGCAAATCACTATTCCCTGCTCAGTCTGGCGGACTCACCCGAGGCGTTGCGGCGCCTGCCCGAATCACGCCTGGCCGCGTTGGCCAAGGAGTTGCGCGCTTTTCTCGTGGAGTCGGTGAGCGCTTCCGGCGGCCATTTTGCCGGCGGGCTGGGGGCGGTGGAGCTCGCCATCGCGCTGCACTACATCTTTGATACTCCGGATGACCGATTGATTTGGGATGTGGGGCACCAGGCGTACCCCCACAAAATTCTGACCGGCCGGCGCGACGCTATGGCCTCACTGCGGCAAAAGGATGGATTGTCGGGCTTTCCACGCCGCGAGGAGAGCCCTTACGATGCCTTTGGTGTGGGGCATTCCAGCACCTCGATCAGTGCCGCGCTGGGCATGGCGATAGCCGCGAAACAGCAGGGTATCGAACGCAAGGCAGTTGCCATCATCGGCGATGGCGGACTCACCGGCGGGATGGCCTACGAGGCTTTGAACCATGCCGGGGATCTGGATGTCGATCTACTGGTAATTCTCAACGACAATGAGATGTCGATCTCGCCCAATGTGGGAGCGTTGTCGACATCGCTGTCGCGGCTGTTGTCGAGTCGTTTTTACACCACGATGAGGGAAGGAAGCGAACAGCTGCTGCGGTATGTGCCGCCGGTGTTCGAATTTACCAAGTTGGCGAAACGTCATGCCAAGGGCATGCTGGTACCCGGGACGGTATTCGAGGAATTGGGCTTCGAGTATTTTGGGCCGGTGGACGGGCATGATCTGCCGACTTTGCTGGCAACGTTGCGCGGGTTGCGGCGCATGAAACGACCGCGTTTGCTGCACGTTGTCACGCGTAAGGGCAAGGGATTCGAGGCCGCCGAATCGGATCCGGTGAAGTACCATGCCTTGAGCCCACCCAAATCTCATACCGCCCGATCCAAAGGAGCTACCTATACCGAAGTTTTCGGCCAATGGTTGTGCGATATGGCCGCCCGGGACAAACGGCTGGTAGGTATCACCCCTGCGATGCGCGAGGGCTCCGGATTGGTAGCCTTTTCGCAGCAGTACCCTGATCGTTACTACGACGTTGCCATCGCCGAGCAGCATTCCGTGACCTTCGCCGCCGGTTTGGCCTGCGAGGGATTGAAACCGGTGGTGGCGATTTATTCCACATTCCTGCAACGCGCCTACGATCAACTGATCCACGATGTGGCCCTGCAGAATCTGCCGGTGCTTCTGGCGATCGATCGTGCGGGAATAGTGGGACCGGATGGCGCGACGCACGCCGGCAGTTTCGATCTGAGCTACCTGCGCGCCGTTCCCAATCTCGTGATTATGGCGCCCGCCGATGAGAACGAATGCCGGCAGATGCTCTATACCGGGTTCCAGCACAATGGTTGCGCAGCCGTGCGCTATCCCCGCGGCACGGGTATGGGTGTAGAGATCCAGTCTGCAATGTCGGCGCTACCCATTGGCAGGGCGGAAATCCGTCGCGAGGGGGCTGACGTGGCGCTGCTGGCGTTTGGGGCGATGTTGTCGCCTGCATTGGAGGCAGGGGCACAGCTGAACGCCACGGTCATCAACATGCGGTTCGTCAAGCCACTGGATGAAGCACTGATACTTGAGGTGGCGGAGAAGCACCAATTTTTGGTCACCATTGAGGATAATGTCATCGCTGGCGGAGCGGGGAGCGCAGTCGCCGAGTTGCTCGCCTGTCGCGGTGTCACGATTCCCATTGCCCATCTCGGTTTACCCGACCACTTTGTCGAGCATGGAGAACGCGGGGACGTAATGGCCGAACTGGGGTTGGACGCCGCGGGGATCATCCATGCGGTACGCTGCAGAAGCGAAGGAACGAAATCGCCACGACCCGTCGTCGTAGGGCAGGGATAAAGGCACCGTCTGCCTCCGCGAGCGACCGGCACAGCTCGCGGGGGATTCTGAGATAGGTTCTAGTAGTGAGGCGGTGGTGTTTCCTCCTCCGAGGTGGCCGGATCGGGCGGAGAAAGTGCCCGCAAGTGTTGCTCGAGGGTGTGTAA
Organism: Pseudomonadota bacterium; assembly: GCA_008501635.1. NCBI lineage: Bacteria > Pseudomonadati > Pseudomonadota > Pseudomonadota bacterium. Next base: position 91,410 of record QQUJ01000016.1, on the reverse strand, counting down.
GCGTGCTGCCATGAGATGGATTTCCCTATCGCGATCAAGCGCTTGCCTGGTAATTTGTTCGATTGCGACCTCCTGGTGGGAGAGCCGTATTTCCAGATCGACAAGTCGAGCCGTCAGTTCAGCGGGCGATGAATCCATGTCAGGCCAAGCGACGATTCATGAACAGACGGCTGTTGTTGCCGAACTGCGCACGTAGGAAATCCATCTGATCGGCCAGGATGCGCCGATTCGACAACGCCAGATACTCTGCAAAATTGGGAACGAAAGGAACCGCAAGCAAGGGCATGTGGGCTTCATCGGTGGTTCGCCCCCCCTTGCGGGTATTGCAGGCGCGGCAAGCCGAAACCACGTTACACCAACTGTCCTTTCCTCCACGGGAAACCGGAATGATGTGGTCGCGTGTCAGCAAAGATGTATCGAACTGTCCACCGCAGTACATGCAAAAATGCTCGTCGCGAAGGAAAAGCGCGCGATTGGTCAGTGGGGGCACCTTTCGGTGAAGTCCCTTACGATGCGTATGGCCTTTGACGGCGACAATCGAATTGACCCTGATCGTTGAGCGAATCCCGGTAACCCGGTTGTAACCGCCGTGGAATTCGAACTCGTGGTTGCCCAACGTCCAGGCTATCCTGTCCAGTGAGTAGAGAATCGTGGCTTGCTGCCAATTGAGCCAACGCACCGGTAAGCCCGAGCTGTCGAGGCGTAAAATTTTGGGGTTGGGTGGGCGGTCTCCGCTCATCGATCCACTACCATTGCCTGCGCTACAAGTCTTAATCATAACCATAATCGGGTAAAAAAATGAACCGCTATGTTATAGCGGTTGACGGTTTGGACTCGCATGACAAGTTTTTAGTTTCCTTCCCGGCTGCTATCACCCAGCCAGTCTCCGGTATTGGCAGGATTGTAAGGGATTGTCCTGGCCGGCTGCTTTCGGCACAGGCGATGTACGAGCAGGATGGTCGCGAGACAGGTCCTTTTTGAGAATGGGAGGTTCTGAGCACCTGATCGATGGCGCTCTGATCCCACGAGCAATCCGATTCGCGGCAAGGGAACTCAAGCAATACGGTGCAGCAGATAAAACCGGGTATTCTGCGAGTGATACGGGTGAATATATATACCGGCTGATTATGTTTTCCTCGAATAAAGATAAATGAGGTAATTCGAAAATATAGCGTTTGCAGAAAATAGTTACCGATAGCGCGGATGGTTAACCTTCAGCAGCAGATCGTTGATATAGAATATTGAACCTGTTTGCCCAATTTTAAAGCAGAGCTTACTATCGGTATTAGACATATATGTTATAGTGTTCACAAGGAAGAGTAAGCCGTCGCAGCGGATGCACAGCGATTTATCAATCATCATAAAGAGACTATTACATGGCAAAGAAACGTGATCTATCCGAGATGAGCGCTGAAGAACTTTTTGAATTGGCGCGTCTGCGAGAAAAACAGGAAAAAGACTTGGAAAAGGAATCTGTGCGCGAGGAAATTGCTGAACTCGAGGCCCAAAAGAAGGAACTCAATGTCGAGTACAAGGCAGCTATTTCCGAATTGGATAAATTACTGCGCAGGCTCCGCAAAAAAGCGGGAGTGGTAAAACGCAGCGGCGGATCCGGTGGCGGGGTGCGGCAGGGATCTACCACCGCGCGTGTGCTGGAGATAATAGGTCGGTCCAAGTCGGTCAGCAGCAAAGAGATCAAGGCGCAATTGGATAGTGAAGGGATTGCGACAAAATACTTGCCCCAAACTCTGGCAAGCCTAAAGCGTCAGGGAAAAATCAGTTCCGCCGGGCGCGGGGTATACAAGCTGGCCTGAACCAGCGCACCTGAACAGGTTCGCGGACACGCTTTCGGCCGCTCGAACTGTTTATGGTTGAACTTGCTTCAAGGTTGTCTGATCGAAGTAAAGAATGCCTGATGCGCCTGCAGGGGCAGGCTGATGCCGGTTGCGTGGGCCCTTTTGAGTAGCTGCCAGTAGTAACGATATGAGGCACGATCGTGCAGCTCTCCTTCATATTGAATGGGGGCCCATTCAACCCGCTGAGCGGATAGCAGAATAGCTGCCGCATTGTGCACATCCGTCAGATCAGGTTTCATTGCATTGATGATAGGTTGGATTTGCATCGGATGGATGCTCCACATACGCAAGAAGCCGTAATCGTACCGGGCACTTAGTGCATCGTTATAAACTGTACGGCTGTCCCGCAGTTCCAGAGTGACATTGTGTGACGGAACACAGCCATTGGCGAGCGCAGCCGCGACAATCTCGCTTTTAGCCCGAATCAGGAGTCGATGTTCAAACTGTCCGGGGCTGCGCATGCATCGTGCCGGTATTGTGCCATGGTGATCACTGATGAAATCCATAAGGCCGAAGTCGATAACTTTTACTGCATCGATGGATGCAATATCCCAGATCTCGCGTAAGCTGCCTTGTGTCTCTATAAGAATGTGGATTGGGATCGGCCGCTCAATACCGTGGCGTTCCGCGATATGCCGTATATAGTCGATCATCGCAGCCACTTGTTTCGCGGAAGTGGGCTTTGGAATCGTTATATGGGAAAGTAGATGTCCGCTCGTACCCACCAGGATATCTACATCACTTCTCCAGTTTGGGTGTGAATAATCGTGGATGCGCACCCCGGCCCTTTTGAAACGATTCAGTGGTCCGTTCAGTAGCCCGGCGATCATTTGGGCATGCTCGCGCTCTTTCCCGGTGGGGGCTCCATCCTCGCAATCGCATGTGACATCGAAAACAGGCCCCATCTCTTGTTGGATGAGCAACGCTTTTTCCATCAGTTTCCGCTTGCCCGCAAAATGTTCGCATGCCGCAAGTACGGGCGGGGGTGCCAATCCGTCGAAGAGGGCCTGTTCGGGGTGGGTTAGTTTCGGCATTGGTCGGCGTGCAGTTGGTGAATCTCAAAGCTGGTCCATGTGCCGCGCTGCTTACCCGCTATAGGTTTGAAAGCCAGGTATCAGCATTCGTTGCTGGCTGTTGAGAGAGCTTCGAGGGAGTCATTCGGGAACAAGTGGCAGAAACGTAAAGAAACAGGATACGGAAAGAAATCCACAAGATATCCCTCCTTGATCTGTTCTTGCATGCGTTGCCAGAAATCAGGTGTCAACAGATCGGAATGATATTTCATGAACCAGTTTCTTACTCGGCGCTCCCCAAGCAAAAAGTGCTCAAACTCTTCAGGGAACACATCGTTCTTTCTTACCGGGTACCATGGCTCCGAGGCCATCTCGAATTCTGGGGAGGGAGCGGGTGGTATGCGACGAAAATTGCAATCCGTTAGATACTCGATTTCGTCGTAATCATAAAAAACCACATGCCTATTGCGTGTGACACCAAAATTTTTCCACAGCAGATCTCCTGGAAATATGTTGGCACTGGCAAGCTCCTTGATGGCATTACCAAACTCTTTCACGGCATTTTCCGCTTCTCTATCCGTGGCCGTATCGAGGTATATATTGAGTGGGGTCATTCGTCGTTCAATATAGACGTGATGGATAATTATTGAGTCTCCCTCTCTCTCGAATTGCGATGGGGCAAGCTCTTTGATCTCTGCGAGCAGTTCGTCATCGAATCGTTCTACAGGCAATGCAACATCGGAAAACTCGAGTGTGTCAGACATGCGGCCGACACGATCGTGCTGCTTTACGAGGAGGTATTTGGCCATTACGGTCGCGCGATCCACCTCTTTAGGCGGTGAAATCACATCCCTGATAACTTTAAAAACGTAAGGATATGACGGTAGTGTGAATACCAACATCACCATACCTTTGATGCCTGGGGCGACTACGAAATTGTCCCGTGAGTGATACAGGTGATAGTAGAGGTCACGATAGAAAAGTGTTTTGCCTTGTTTCTGCAAGCCGATCATGGTGTATAGCTCTGCCTTGGCTTTGGTCGGCATGATGCTCCTGAGAAACTGGACGTACGCGGAGGGAACATCCATATCCACCAGAAAATAGGCGCGATTCAAACTGAACAGTAAGTTTATGCACTCTTCGTCAAGGAGGATGGTGTCCAGGAAGAGTTGGCCGTCGTCTTTGCGGAGTACCGGAATGACAAATGGATATTCAACGAATCCATTAACCACTTTGCCAACTACGTAGGCCGCTTTATTGCGATAAAAAGGTGAGTGAAGCACCTGCAATTGAAGATTGGTCTCGGGCGAGGGGCGCCCTCCGTTGTTTACGAAAAAACATCTGACGACCTCGCGTACAAACGTGATATCGCGATCGAGATCCTCAAAGGGCTGATTCCAGCAGAAATCGAGAAACATCTGCCGCATGGACCCCCGCATGGTGGGGTCCTGCGGGTAGTAGACCCGATAGGTCGGCGGATCTGATTCCAGATATTCTGTGGAGATACCCGGACGGAAAAATATAAAGCCGTTGTGAAAGTAGGTTCGATGCAAAATATTGCAGCAAACCGAATTGAAGAATGTCTCTGCGCACTCAGGCTGTTTATGGTTTATCAATAATCCCACATAGAGGAATTTGGCTTTTTGCCAGGCGTCGTCATCCTGTTCGGAGGCGTTGAACTCGTAGTTTATTCGATCGACTACCTCGCGAACGCGATCGTCATAGAACTGGATGCGGTTCCTTACCAGTTGCTGGATACCATGCCAATCCCCCGCTTCAAACAGCGATTTGGCTTTTACGCCGCATTCGCGAAAGATTCGGTAGTGCTTGTCGAAGCCATCGATCATCGCCTGAGCAATGCCCTGCGCGACGGCGTCTTGTCCTGCTGGAATCTCCATCGGGGCTCCTGAGACCGACAAATTCGCTTTCAGGGGGTTTATACCATCATTGTCCTGTGGTGTGATCTGTCAACAGACAAGGGTTTGATTCGCATCAAAAAGTTGGGCGGCGCATGTCTGGTGTGATCAGATTTTGTCGGTTCGAAGACAGAGTCCTGAACGCCTTGGTGCTATGTTTAGGAAACCGATGGATTTGCCCTTTTCCCAGAGCGCGGCTCTCAGGGGAGATGTCGAAGCAGCTCCAACCGTTGGTTCAGGCCGAATCATCGTATCAAAGAGATAACAGTATAAAAAACAGATAGTTGCCAGGTTTTCGGAGGACTCTATGCCAATCTACCAAGCACCCCTGCGCGATATGCGCTTCGTAATCCATGAACTATTTGGGGCAGAGCATCTACTGAATGCTTTGCCCGGTTTCGAAGAGCTGAGCGCTGATCTGATCGATGCCGTGCTGGAAGAGGCGGGAAAGCTGGCGGAGGGTTTGTTGCTGCCTCTCAACCAGACTGGGGACGAGCAGGGGTGCCGATACGAGCGTGGTGCCGTGACGACGCCAGAGGGATTCAAGCAGGCGTATCAAACCTTCATTGAGAGTGGCTGGAACGGACTTGGGTGCGATCCCCGCTACGGTGGGCAGGGGCTACCGGCAATCCTGGAGTTTATGGTTGAAGAGATGTGGTGTGCCGCCAATGTCGCATTCAGCCTCTATCCGGTGCTCACCAATGGTGCTTACCGGGCGCTTGCCGCTCACGCGTCGGATGAACTCAAACAACGGTTTCTGCCCGCGATGGTGGAAGGGCGCTGGACGGGGACCATGTGTCTTACCGAACCCCATTCCGGCACCGATCTGGGTCTGATACGCACCAAGGCGGAAGTCGCTGCGGATGGCAGCTATCGAATTACGGGCAGCAAGATTTTCATCACCGGCGGTGAGCAGGATCTTACCGAGAACATCATCCATCTCGTGCTCGCCAGGTTGCCGGATGCTCCTCCCGGCATCAAAGGAATCAGTCTTTTCATAGTCCCGAAGTTCAAACTGAATGCTGCCAGCCAGCCGGGCGAGAGCAACGGTGTGCACTGCGGATCAATAGAGCACAAGATGGGAATCAAGGGCGCGGCAACCTGCGTCATCAATTTCGATAACGCAGAAGGATTTTTGGTTGGTGCTCCTGGCAAGGGTATGGCGTGCATGTTCACCATGATGAACACAGAACGTCTGGCGATCGGACTACAAGGATTGGGATTGGCAGAAATCGCTTATCAGAATGCGGTTGTTTATGCTCGGGAGCGGTTGCAGGGCAGGGCTCCTGAAGGTCCTCGCTATCCCGAAAAGCCGGCGGATCCGATCATTGTCCACGCCGATGTGCGCCGTATGCTGCTGACCGTACGCGCCTACAATGAAGGGTGCCGAGCCCTGGCGGGCTGGGTTGCGCTTCAGATCGATCGGGCACACAGGCATCCCGAGCCTTCGGAGCGCGAGCGAGCGGATGATCTGGTGGCCTTGCTGACGCCAATCGTGAAGGCCTTCTTCAGCGATTTAGGCTTCGAAAATTGCAATCAAATGCTGCAGGTTTACGGTGGGCATGGCTATATCCGCGAATGGGGTATGGAGCAATATGTGCGCGACGCGCGCATTGCGCAGATCTACGAAGGAACCAACGGAGTGCAGGCGATGGACCTGGTGCGCCGCAAGCTCTTTCTGCATGGCGGACGACTGGCCACCCGTTTTTTCGATATGGTATCGGAGTTCGTCGAGCAAGAACGAGGCACTACGGGAATGGAGCCGTACCTCATTCCTCTTGAGTCGGCGTTGAACAGGCTGCGTGACGTTACACGGTTGATCGTCCAACGCAATGCCGCTGACCCCAATGAGCCGGGTGCAGCAGCTGTCGACTATCTCCGTCTCTTCGGGCTGGTTGCATTGGGATACATGTGGTCCCAAAGTGCGCGGGTTGCGCTGGAACAGGTAGGAGGGGCGGAAGCCGATTTCTACCGGGCCAAACTGGCGACTGCGCGGTTCTATTTTCAGCGGCTGCTGCCCGCGACTGGCGCCCTGAGCGAGACCATCAAGGCTGGCAGCGAGGCAGTGATGGAGCTGGATGAGGCGGCATTCTGAGGCGACGCAATGGCCTCTGGCAGGCCAGTGAGAGAGGTGTTGCGGTGTCGAAAATCACTCCCGAAGAGTTCGAGGAACTTGCCTATGAACATGTTCCCTACGTGGGCACCCTCGGGCCCAAGGTTGTCGAACTGGGTGGCGGAGAAGTCGTTGTGCGCCTTCCGTTCAACGATAAATTCCTGCGCCCCGGAGGTACCGTCTCCGGGCCGGTGCTGATGGGTTTGGCGGATCTGGCGATGTATGCCTTGGTTCTGAGTATGATCGGCCGCGTCGAATTGGCAGTGACGACCAGTCTCAACTGCAACTTTTTGCGTCGTCCGCGACCCGTCGCGGTTATTGCGAAGGGAAAGATGCTGAAGCTCGGCCGGCGACTTGCGGTCGGGGAGGTGGCGATCTATTCGGAGGGTGATGATGATATGGTTGCCCATGTAACAGCGACCTATTCCATCCCCCCCGAACGCGCGTAGCTTCTGGCCTTGCAGTGCCCTGGCTGCACCAGGGGGTGGGTGAATACCCGCCAGGCTGGCCAAAATATCCGGATAACGATTGGAATTCAAACAATTAGACCTGGTGCTCGAAATGGTGCATCGCGAAATCACGTAAATGCCCCCAGTTTCTTGGAAAATTGTGAGCTTGATTCGGGTATTGACACAGAAATTGTGCCTTGCAACATAACCAAGAAAGGTCTAGTGTTACGCCCCAGCCAGGAGACGGGTCGGCTCGATCAGGCGGTTGTGGCGCGAACCTACCCGCGAGGCATACTCCAATGTATCCGCTGATTAGGCATAGGAATGTCCTAACATCGGTTTGTAGGGCGGAATGCCGTGGACGCCAAAGTGACTCAAGGTCTTATCTATCCCTATGCGGATCCCCCCGCGCCTGCGAATGCTATTGAAGTCGCACCCGGCGTGCATTGGATCCGCATGCCGCTGCCTTTCCAACTCGATCACATCAATCTCTGGCTCTTGGAAGATGGTGAAGGCTGGACCGTCGTGGACACCGGCTATAGCCGCGATGAGGTGCGCGAGCAATGGGAGCAGATGTTTGCTGGCGTCATGGGGGGGCGACCGGTAAAGCGGGTGATCGTGACCCACTGTCATCCGGATCACGTTGGCATGTCCGAATGGTTGACCGAGCGTTTTGACTGCGAGCTGTGGATGACCGAAGGTGAATATCTGATGGCTAACCTCGCCCGCAACGATATCGGGATTGGTGATATTGAGGCCCGGGTCGCTTTTTTTCGCCAACACGGATTGCGTAACGGACGCTCGAAATCGCTAGCGGCTCGCGGCAACTACTACCGTCGGGGAGTGCCGGGTCTGCCGGCTCAATTCCATCGGTTGTTTGATGGGCAGGGTATCACCGTCAACGGTCGAGAGTGGCGGATCATAACGGCCCACGGACATTCTCCGGAACACGCCGCACTCTACTGCCCATCGCTCAATGTTCTGATCTCAGGTGATCAGATACTGCCGCGAATCACACCCAATGTCAGCGTGTGGCATATCGAACCCGATGGCAATCCGATCCGCTATTACCTTGATTCATTGGCGAAGTTTCGATCATTGTCCGATGAGGTGCTGGTTCTGCCATCGCACGGACGACCTTTCAGAGGCCTGGCGCAGCGTATTGAGATGCTGATCCATCATCACGATGAACGCTTCGATGAGGTGGTGGATGCCTGCGTGGAGGCGAAGTGCGCCGCTGAACTCCTTGAAGTCATTTTCCGCCGCGAGCTCGATATCCATCAGTTAAGCTTTGCCATGGGGGAGGCGATCGCCCACCTCAATTATTTACACGCGGATGGGCGACTGAGCCGCACGCTCGATGCGGATGGCAACTATCGATTCCAGCAGGTCAATCCGACTCAGGTCGCGACCCACGGTTAGCAGACGGCCGCGCAAGCGGTGAGAAGGAATGGGCGGGCGCCCGTTCACCGCGCCGCATATCCTCCCCCACTACATCTGAGCTATTATGATGACTGCGGGTGCCTCGTGCCTGTCGCAAAGCATACAAACCAAGGAATACCCAAGAGGGAGGTAAAGAATGTCAGAATCCGATAGTTCAAAGCCTGCAACATTGGTTTTGATTGTCATGGTAGCCCTCTGGGCCACCATGTTGATAGCCATGCGTACCGGCGTCGAAATTCCATTGCCGCTAGTGGCTATCCCGGCAACGCACGATGCGAATGTCGAAGAGAAGCGTGCTGTACTGGATAGCGTGTCCCATCCGGCTGGCGATGACGAGATAGCGGCCGACGAGTATGGCATTCTGCAGCAGGTTTTGAATGATTTTCCGCAGCTGACCACCGTTTTCGAAGCGGCAATGGTTGATGGCAGAATGACTTATCGGGAAGCCGAAAATATCCTCGCACGAAAAGATGTACTGGAACTGGAAGCGGAATCTGGGAAACAGAAGGATGCGCGCGAGCGCCTGATGAGTACGATTGAGAGGCTGCGCAGTCAGTAGCAGCTCCCTGTTCCAACAATAGAGGTATCAGCGACGGCGGAGCCATTGGCTCCGCCGTTTGCGTCTATACTCGGAGAATTGTGTAGGCTTCGAATGCAGTCTGTGTTGGCTATGAGCCGCTGGGCTCGAGGTGCGCGGATAGTCTGATAGGACGATCAGGGAGATTGAAATCCGGTGCAGTTGCGAGCGATTGACATCACTCGCGATTATCGACCGCGGCATTAACCTTGAATCGGCAGTACCATGCGCTGGGCGTTGAGTGTCGTGGCCGTTTCGCTTATCAGCCGGCGCAACCAGATGTGACTCGCGTCTTTGTTCAGTAAGGGGCTCCAGATCATCTGCAGATCAATGGGCGGTATCGGGAAGGGGGGTGGCAGAATCACCACATTGGGATCGTCTTTGTAGAGAAAGGCGGCACGGGTTGGTAGCGTGGCGATGAGATCCTGCTCTTTCGCCAGATGGAGTGCGACGTGGTAGTTGCGGGTGAATACGCAGATGTTGCGTTGTTCACCCATTTTCGCCAGCGCCTCATCGACCCAACCCAGCTTTTGAACGTCTTCCGGATTCATCCCTACCCCGACGCCAAAGCCGGTTTTGCTTACCCAGACATGGCGCCCACTGAGGTAATTGGCCAGTGTGAATTCGTCGCGAATCGGATTGCGTGAACTGAGCAGGCAGGCAAAATCGTCGCGCCAGATTGTGGTTTGATGAAACGACTGCGGCAACTCCTCGAATCGGTTGATGGCCATATCGACTTTGCCGTTCTCCACGTCGTGGAAGGTGACATCGCTGGGGGTCATGATATCCAGCGTGGCAAGTGGGGCCAGGTAACGCAGTTTGGCGAGCAGCGGGGGAATCAGTGTCGAGGCAGCATAGTCGCTGGTCATGATGCGGAAGACCTTCTGGCTTTCGCGCGGCTCGAAATCGCGATCGGGTTGAAGATGCTCTTCCAGCGTGAGCAATACACCCCGTACAACGGGTTCCAGCTCCAGGGCACGTTCGGTGGGAACCATGCCTTCGGAAGTTCTCACCAGCACCGGATCATTGAGCAGCAAACGTAAACGCTTGAGGCTGTTGCTCATAGCCGGTTGGGTGATCTTGAGCTGATCCGCAGCCCGCGTAACGCTGCGTTCTCGTAGCAGAACATCGAGGTAAATCAATAGATTAAGATCGATTTTACCTATATTCATAAGGAGAATGCTGGGAATAAAGACAATAAATTACGTGAATTGTAGCAGATGCTTATAGACTCAGGGGCACGCCCTTTCAATGCTTTTTCCGAGGACAGATACATGAAACTCAAGACCCGAGAGCAGCAGATTGCCGAAATCCGAAAGGACTGGACCGAGAACCCGCGTTGGAAGGATGTGGCGCGTGGGTACAAGGCTGAGGATGTGGTGCGCCTGCGTGGCTCGGTGCAGCCCGAATTCACTTACGCCAGGAACGGCGCCGAGAAGCTGTGGAAGTTGATTCGTGGTGGTGCCAAGAAGGGCTATGTCAACAGCATGGGTGCCATCACCGGTGGTCAGGCGATGCAGCAGGCCAAGGCAGGGATCGAGGCGATTTACCTCTCCGGCTGGCAGGTGGCGGCTGATGGCAATACCTCCGAGACCATGTACCCCGATCAGTCGCTCTACGCCTACGACTCGGTGCCGACCATGGTTCGGCGCATCAACAACGCGTTCAAGCGCGCCGATGAGATTCAATGGTCACGCGGCGTCGGTCCGGGCGACAAGGGTTACGTCGATTACTTCCTGCCGATCGTCGCGGACGCGGAGGCGGGATTCGGTGGTGTGCTCAACGCCTTCGAGTTGATGAAGAACATGATCGCCAACGGCGCTGCGGGTGTGCACTATGAAGATCAGTTGGCCGCCGTGAAGAAATGCGGTCATATGGGCGGCAAGGTGCTGGTTCCGACGCAGGAAGCGGTGCAGAAGCTGGTTGCGGCGCGCCTTGCTTCCGATGTCTGCGGGGTACCAACGCTGGTGCTGGCCCGCACCGACGCCGAAGCGGCGAACCTGCTGACCTCCGATGTCGACGAAAATGATAAACCTTTCGTCAGTGGCGAACGCACCGCCGAAGGTTTTTACCGCGTCAAAAACGGTCTGGAGCAAGCCATTTCACGCGGCATCGCCTATGCGCCGTACGCCGATCTGGTGTGGTGCGAAACGGGTACCCCGGATCTGGGATTTGCGCGTGAGTTCGCGGAGGCGGTGTTGGCAACCAGCCCCAACAAGCTGCTGGCCTACAACTGTTCACCCTCGTTCAACTGGAAGAAAAATCTCGACGATGCCACCATCGCCAAGTTCCAGGACGAGCTCTCCGCCATGGGCTACAAGTACCAGTTCATCACTCTCGCTGGCATCCATAACATGTGGTACAACATGTTCGACCTTGCCTACGACTACGCGCGTGGCGAGGGCATGAAGCACTACGTCGAGAAGGTGCAGGAGCCCGAGTTTGCAGCGCGCGACAAAGGTTATACCTTCGTCTCGCACCAGCAGGAGGTGGGCGCCGGCTATTTCGATGATGTCACCACCACTATCCAAGGCGGAGTCTCATCCGTTACAGCACTGGCGGGTTCCACCGAAGAAGAGCAATTTTCGGATGCGCCGGCTCACGCCTAGGCTGAACCGATTGTAGAAGCGGTACAGAGAGGCCGTGCCCATCAGGGTACGGCCTTTTTCCATGTGGGCCGATTCACTGATGCAAGTTCATGGTGCTTTGTTTGGCGGCTGGACTTTCTGCCAGTTGCAGGTGATCGAACAAGGAAATGGCCATCAATACCGGGACTCGTCGTGGTTGCCGGCCGGTGGACTGCACAGCGACGCGGCTTGGGAGAGGGTGGTCGTCAAAAGCGATTCCGCTACTCAACCCTAACCATCGTTGCACGAATGGTGGAAAACCGACCAACCAGCTTCTATGCTTTTATGGCGTCACGCTTTCTATTCCGTGAGGCCGGCATAATACCCCCTTCACCCACGTGAGTTATCCTATGTCCTCTGTCCATGATTTCGACCTCAAAGCCATCGATGGAAAACCGCTGCCGTTGGCGAATTTCCAAGGTAAAGTGCTGCTACTGGTCAACGTTGCCAGCGAGTGCGGGCTGACGCCACAGTACGCCGGCCTGCAGGCGCTGCATGAAAAATACGGCAAGCGGGGTTTTAATGTGGTTGGTCTACCCTGCAACCAATTCGCCAATCAAGAGCCCGGTAGCGAAGCGGAGATTCAACAGTTCTGCGACATGAACTACCACGTCACCTTTCCCATGACGGCCAAGGTTGAAGTCAATGGTGCGGATCGTCACCCGCTCTACGAATTTCTGGCCGGACAGAACGCGGCATTTCCCGGCGATATCACCTGGAACTTCGAGAAATTTCTAATTGGCAAGCGGGGTCAGGTATTGCAGCGATTCTCGCCCAAGGTGACACCGGATGCGCCGGAGGTGGCGGAAGCGATTGAAAAGGAGCTTGCCGCCTGATCCGGGAGCGAAAGAGATTCTCTGCGGCGGTAAGTAGTCAATCAGCCGTGTTGATCGCTGCACGTGCCTGCGCCACTCGCGACGCGGAGTCGCGTCCGAGGATCCTGCAGATCCAAAGACCCGTAAGGATCAAGCACCCCAGGTCAACACCCGATTCGATACCCAACCCATCGAGCATGTAGACCACGTCTTCCGTTGCTACGTTGCCTGCCGCGCCCGGGGCGTAGGGACAACCGCCCAATCCTGAGACAGAACTGTCTATGGTGGCGATACCGAGCTGCAATACTGCAAAAAGATTCGCCAACGCCTGACCATAGGTGTCGTGGAAGTGCGCGGCAAGAAACTCGATGGGTACCCGTTCGTTCACCGCGTCTATCATGCGCTGAGCTTTACTGGGGGTGCCGACGCCAATGGTGTCTCCCAACGAAATCTCATAACAGCCAAGATCGTACAGTCGATGAGCAACATCGGCTACCGACGTGGTTGAGATCTCACCTTCGTAAGGACATCCCAGCACACAGGAGACATAGCCACGCACCATGATGTCGTTGCGCTGGGCGGCTTCGATGACCGGTGTAAAGCGTTTGATGCTCTCGGTGATCGAGCAGTTGATGTTCTTTTGTGAGAAGCTCTCCGATGCCGCGGCGAATACAGCGATCTCCCTGACACCACACTCCAGTGCGCTCTCAAAACCTTTGAGGTTGGGAACCAGCGCCGGATACCGAACCCCGGGTTTTCTCCGGATACCATGCATCACCTCGCGGTGATCAGCCATCTGTGGCACCCATTTCGGGGACACGAAACTCGTTGCTTCCACCGCCGGCAATCCGCAGTCGGCCAACCGGTGGATCAGTTCAAGTTTGATCCCGGTAGTGACGGGAGATTGCTCGTTTTGCAGACCGTCGCGAGGTCCCACCTCGACGATTTTGACTCTGCCGGGCAGGTTCATCGGAGCGATGCTCACGCTTCGGGCACCAGGCTAACCAACTCTTTGCCCTCTTCGACGGAGTCACCCACTGCGTAGTAGATGGTTTCTACGCGACATTGATCGGGCGCATAGAGAGTGTGCTCCATCTTCATCGCCTCCATCACCAGTAGCGGTTCACCACGATTCACCAGTTGTCCAGGCTTGACTTTGATGTCGACGATACGCCCTGGCATAGGAGCGGTTATCTCTCCCGACTCGCTTTCATGTTCCATGGCCAGCAGCGCGGGATCGACGATACCCAGGAGGTAGTTGTGTCCGTTAAACAATACGGTCAGATAGTCGCTCTGTGGGACGACGGTTGCGATCATGCGGCGGTCACCCAGGTGCGCCTGTACGCGATTGTCTTCCAACAATTCGCCGTGCGCCCGCAGCTCTCCGTTGGGAAGTTCCAACAGATACCCGTCGTCGCGATAGTGCGCAGTGATGACCAGCTTGCGGTCTGCCTCGGCGAGGTGAACGAGATGGTAGGTATCGGCATTGAGACGCCAACCCGTGGTCATGTGCCAGGGTGAGTTGGGATCAGGGGAGTTCGCGGCTCGTTGCAGGGCGGTGCGCTGATGTGTCAACAGAATCTGGAGCGCGGCGAAGGCCAATACGTCATCCGGGGCAGGCAATGGCTGTGGGAGCAGATCGGTTTCATGTCGGGCAATAAAATCTGTGTCGATTTTTGCCGCCGCATAGGCGGGATGAGCTGCGCAACGCGCCAGAAACTCGATGTTGTTGGCGATGCCGATGATCTCGCATTGCGCAAGCGCCTCGCGTAACCGCTCGACCGCTTTTTCGCGTGTTGTATCCCACACGATCAGCTTGGCGATCATCGCATCGTAATAGGGCGAGATGACATCCCCGGCGCGAACACCGGTATCGACGCGAACATGTTTGCCGTCGATGGGCATCAGCAGGTGATCGAGGCGGCCGCTTGCGGGCAGGAAACCGCGTGCCGGATCTTCCGCATATATCCGCGCCTCTATGGCGTGGCCATTGATGGACAGTTGGGTTTGATCGCACGGCAGCGCTTCGCCTGCTGCCACGCGTAGTTGCCACTCGACCAGATCTGTTCCCGTGATCAGCTCGGTAACAGGGTGCTCCACCTGAAGCCGGGTGTTCATCTCCATGAAATAGAAGTTTCCGTCCGGTTCCAGCAGAAACTCCACCGTGCCGGCGCCAACGTAATCGATGGCTTTCGCGGCGGCGAGCGCGGCGTCGCCCATACGCTGGCGCAGCTCGCGCGACATTCCCGGCGCGGGCGCTTCCTCCAACACCTTTTGATGCCGACGTTGTATCGAACAATCGCGTTCGAAGAGAAAAACGCCATTGCCGTGGGTATCGGCGAATACCTGGATTTCGACGTGGCGGGGCCGGGCCACGAGACTTTCGATCAGCAGTCGCCCATCACCAAAAGCGGCTTCCGACTCGCGCTTTGCGGCTCTGATACCTTCCTCGAGATCGCCAGATCGTTCGACGATGCGCATACCGCGTCCACCACCACCGGCGGAGGCCTTGAGAAGTAGCGGGTATCCAATGCGCTCCGCTTCCCGGGCGAGTGTTGCGAGATCCTGGTCCGCACCATGGTAGCCGGGGACCAAGGGTACTCCCGCGTCGGCCATCAAGGCCTTGGCAGCCATTTTTGAACCCATCGCTTCGATGGCCTGAACCGGGGGGCCGATGAAAGTGATACCCGCATCGGCGCAGGCCTGAGCAAAGGGGGCGTTCTCCGAGAGAAATCCGTATCCGGGATGGATGGCCGCGGCACCACTTTTGCGCGCGGCTTCGAGTATGGCGGTGCCGTTGAGATAGCTGGCGCCGGCCTCGGGAGGTCCCAGGCAATAGCTTTCGTCGGCAAGTTCGCGGTGCAGGGCATGCGCATCCGCTTCGGAGTAGACGGCAACGGTTTGAATACCCATCAGACGCGCGGTACGGATGACGCGGCAGGCAATCTCACCGCGGTTGGCGATCAGTATCTTTTTGAACATATCGTTTCTTTTATCTCAGTCACCCTGGGTCCCGCTCCCGCGCCTGGCGAGAAGCCAAGCATCGATTCCCGCGCGCTATTTGCTGATCCAAAGGGGTTGGCGTTTTTCGAGAAACGCGCCCAGACCCTCTTTCCCCTCGGCACTGGCCCTGATGCGCGCGATCCGTCGAGCCGTATCCTCGATCATGGCCTGGTCGAGTGGACCGCCTGAAACGGTGCGGATCAGCACCTTGCATTCGTGCAGGGCCTTGGGGCCGTTGCGTATCAGGAGGTTGGCAATTTCGTTGCCACGACGGCGCATTACATCGGCAGGTACGATCTCGCTCACCAGACCGATGCGCTGTCCCTCCTCAGCGCTGAACCGCTCTGCCGTCAACATGTAGCGGCGCGCGGCGCGTGCGCCGATGGCGGCGACGACGTAGGGACTGATAACGGCGGGAACTATTCCCAGTTTGACCTCGGATAGGCTGAAACTGACTGTCGGCGCGGCCAACACGATATCGCAGCATGCGGCTAAACCGACACCGCCACCGAATGCCGCGCCATTCACCAGCGCCAGCGTGGGTTTGGGTAACTCGTTGAGCGTTCGAAGCATATCGGCAAGGCGCATGGCGTCCTGATAGTTCTCTTCCTCGGAGTAGTCGGCCATGCGTCGCATCCAGTTGAGATCGGCTCCCGCGGAAAAGCTCTTGCCGTTTGCTGTGAGCAACACCACGCGTACCTGGTCATTGCGTCCCAACTCGTGGAACAACGTGCTCATGCGGGCGATGAGATCGTCGTCAAAGGCGTTATGCACTTCGGGACGGTTCAACGTAACGGTGGCGGTACCGTCCGTATCGATTTCGCACAGCAAGGGATTGGTCGACATGGTCACATCCTGAAGATGCCGTGATCGGTCTTCTCAATGGGGCGATTGAGCGCTGCCGAGAGGCCAAGCCCGAGCACCATACGGGTATCGACCGGGTCGATGATGCCGTCGTCCCATAAACGCGCAGTCGCGAAATAGGGGCTGCCCTGGGAGTCGTACTGCTCGCGAATTGGAGCCTTGAAGGTCTCCTCGTCTTCGACACTCCACGCTTCGCCGCGCACTTCCATGCCATCGCGTTTTACCGTTGCCAGGACGTTGGCCGCCTGTTCACCGCCCATTACCGAAATCCGCGCGTTGGGCCACATCCACAGAAAGCGGGGATCGTAGCCGCGACCGCACATGGCGTAGTTACCGGCGCCGAAACTGCCGCCGATGATCACGGTCAGTCGCGGTACTTGCGCGCAGGCCACCGCCGTTACCATTTTCGCTCCGTCTTTGGCTATGCCACCCGCCTCGTATTTGCTGCCCACCATGAAACCGGTGATGTTCTGCAGGAAGATCAGCGGAATGCCGCGTTGGCTGCACAGTTGAACGAAGTGAGCGCCTTTCAAAGCAGACTCGGAAAAGAGGATTCCACTGTTGGCGATGATGCCGACCGGATAGCCGAAAACATGGGAGAAACCGCAAACCAGTGTAGTGCCGTAAAGTTTCTTGAATTCATCGAATTCCGAGCCGTCGACGATGCGGGCAATGATCTCACGCACGTCGAAGGGCTTGCG
Source organism: Pseudomonadota bacterium (assembly GCA_008501635.1). Lineage (NCBI taxonomy): Bacteria > Pseudomonadati > Pseudomonadota > Pseudomonadota bacterium. Next base: position 74,033 of record QQUJ01000016.1, on the reverse strand, counting down.
CACATCGCTGGGAATCAGGCCATACAATTCGTTCGCGTCATGAACGGGTTCGCGCGGCTCGCGGCAGTTGAGTTGCGCCGGTTTGATGCGGTTGAGATTGGCGGCCACGCGCCGCCCGATGGCCAGGGCATGTGCGTCGTTATCGGCATAGTGATCGGTGACGCCCGAGGTGCGGCAGTGGATATCGGCACCCCCCAGATCTTCAGCGCTGACCACCTCGCCGGTTGCCGCTTTGACCAGCGGCGGCCCACCGAGGAAGATCGTGCCCTGGTTGCGCACGATGATGCTCTCGTCGGACATGGCGGGTATGTACGCCCCTCCCGCGGTACAGGAGCCGTGTACGATGGCGATCTGAGGAATGCGCGCAGCGGAGAGATTGGCCTGGTTGTAGAAAATACGTCCGAAATGAAAGCGGTCAGGAAACACCTCATCCTGCTCCGGCAGGTTCGCGCCGCCCGATTCCACCAAATAGATGCACGGCAGACTATTGTCGCTTGCGATCTCCTGGGCACGCAGATGTTTCTTCACCGTCAACGGGTAATAAGTCCCACCCTTGACGGTACCGTCGTTGCAGACGATGACACACTCCTGTCCCGAAACCCGGCCGATACCCGTGATGATGCCTGCGCCCGGTACTTCGTCGTTGTACATGCCCAGCGCGGCGAGTTGGGAGAATTCGAGGAACGGCGTTCCCGGATCCAGCAATTGCCGGATACGTTCGCGCGGCAGCAGCTTTCCTCGCTGCAGGTGTTTCTGACGAGCGCGCTCGGGTCCGCCCAAAGCCGCTTGCGCAACGCGTTCGCGTAACTCGTTAACCAGATTCTGGTTGTGCGCGCTGTTGGCTTTGAACTCATCGCTGCGGGTATTGAGCGTTGTTTTTATCGTCGTCATCGATTTCGGGCGTCTGTCGTCGTTAACTACTGCCTTCGCAGGCAAATGTGCTGCTACCAGCCACCTGTTTCCAGCCACTTCTCCACCTGCCAGAGGCGGTCGTTGCCCCAGAAAGGCTCGTCGTCAACGAAAAAGAAAGGCGAACCGCATACTCCACGTTGTATGGCGAGTTCGGTCTCTTGTTTCAGACGCTCCTTGACCTTCGGTTGCTGAATCGCCTTGAGCAATTCATCGCGCTTTACACCAAGCGGCTCGGCGAGGCGTGCGACTACCTGCGCGTCGCTACCGTCAAGCCCCTCGGCAAAAATCGCGTGATAGACCTTCTGCGCCAGCATGTGGGCGGTTGTGACGTCACGCTCAAGCAACCAGTAGTAAGCGCGGCTGGGTGCCAGGGCGGCTTTGGGAAAATCCCTGGGGAAGGAGAAATCGGCATTGATCAGCCGCGCGCTGCGTTTGAAGTCGTGAAGCGAGTAGGGTCCGACCAGTGGGATATCGGTCAGCGGCGTCATTCCTTCCTGCTTGAAGATGACACCCAGCATGATAGGTCTCCAGGTGACGGTGCGATGCCGTCGCGCCGCGATCTTGTCGATCTGCAGACTTGCCAGATAGCCATAGGGCGAATAGAAATCGAAAAAGAACTCGACCGGTTGTGCCATGGTTTTCCCCTCGTTCTTCCCTTGAATCCGAACAGTCGGAGGCTACAGATTAGGCGTTGGCGATCTGACGCGCTATCACCAGGCGCTGAATTTCGCTGGTACCTTCATATATCTGGGCGATGCGCACGTCGCGATAGATACGCTCCACCGGGAAATCCTGGGTATAACCATAGCCGCCGTGGATCTGAATCGCCTCAGAACAGACCCGTTCGGCCATTTCCGAGGCAAACAGTTTCGCCATCGAAGCCTCCTTCAGACACGGCTCGCCGGCATCACGCAGCCGCGCTGCGTTAAGCACCAGTTGGTGCGCCGCCTCGATCTGGGTGGCCATGTCGGCGAGTTTAAAAGCGATGACCTGATGTTCAATGATGGGTTTGCCGAAGGTCTCGCGTTCCTTGGCATAGGCTACGGCAGCCTCGAAGGCAGCGCGCGCCATGCCGACGGATTGGGAGGCGACCCCGATACGCCCTCCCTCGAGGTTGCCGAGGGCGATCCTGTAACCCTGTCCTTCCTCGCCGAGCAACAGGTCCGCCGGCAGGCGCATGTTGTCGAACAGGATCTGTGCCGTGTCGGATGCGTTCTGCCCCAATTTGTCCTCGATGCGCGCAACAGTGTAGCCGGGCGTATCCGTTGGCACGATGAAGGCGCTGATTCCCTTGCCGCCCTTCTCGGGAGCGGTCACCGCAAAGACGATCGCAACGTCCGCGTTCTTGCCCGAGGTGATGAACTGCTTGGTGCCGCTCAGTATGTAGTGATCCCCTTCACGTATCGCGCGGGTGCGTATGGCGCTGGCATCGGAGCCGGTGTGCGGCTCGGTGAGGCAGAAGGTGCCGAGCATCTTCCCCTGCGCGAGTGGGCGCAGGAAACGCTCTTTTTGTGCCACGGTGCCGAATTTGAGGATGGGAACGGTCACCAGCGAGTTGGTCACGCTCATGATGGTGGAGACGGCACCTTCGCCCGCCGCGATCTCCTCCAACGCCAAAGCCAACGAGACGTGATCAGCACCGGCGCCGTCCCACTCGTCGGGAATCAGGACGCCAAAAAGACCGAGTTTCGCCATCGCCGCAAGTTCAGCTTTAGGAAATTCATGCGTGCGATCGCGTTCCGCCGCCTTGGGCGCCAACTGCTCGCGGGCGAAGGTTCGCGCCATGTCGCGGATCATCTGTTGTTCTTCGGTCAGCATAATTGTCTGCTTTGTTTGTTAAAACGCTGTTTCTCGCCAAGACGCAAAGTTCGCCAAGTCAATACCTGAATACGTTGTCCTGCCAGCCGCTGGATTGTCAAAACCGACGATTTTCCTTTGCGCTCTCCGCATCTTTGCGGGAGAAAAATCGCCTAAAGCCTTTCAATCGCAATTGCCGTTGCCTCGCCACCGCCGATGCAGAGCGAAGCCACGCCGCGTTTCAGGTCGTATTTTTGCAGAGCGTTTAGTAACGTGACGATGATACGCGCACCGCTGGCGCCGATGGGGTGACCCAGGGCGCAGGCGCCACCGTGCACGTTGATCTTGTCGTGCGGGATCTTAAATTCACGCATCGCAGCCAGGGTCACGACGGCGAAAGCCTCGTTGACTTCGAAGAGATCGACCGCTCCTATGTCCCAACCTACCTTATCCAAAACCTTTTGGATCGAGCCCACCGGGGCCGTGGTGAACCAGCCCGGTTCCTGGGCATGGGTGGCGTGGCCTTTGATCACCACCAGGGGAGTGAGGCCGTGGTGTTCCGCCTCGGACTGTCGCATCAATACCAGTGCGGCACCGCCGTCGGAGATGGAGCTGGCGTTGGCCGGCGTGACCGTACCGTCTTTTTTGAAAGCGGGTTTGAGAGTGGGGATTTTCTCGATGTTGGCGTTGCCGGGTTGTTCGTCGATACTGACAATCACCTCGCCTTTGCGTGTCGGTACGGCGATGGCCTCGATCTCCCTGGCAAAGGTGCCGTCGGTGATGGCCTGCTGGGCGCGCTGCAACGAGGCGATGGCAAAGTCGTCCTGCTCCTGACGTGAGAAGGCGTACTTCTCAGCGCATTGTTCGGCGAAGACGCCCATCAGCTTGCCCTTGTCGTAAGCATCCTCCAGGCCGTCCAGAAACATATGATCCATCACCTGGCTGTGACCCATGCGCAGACCGGCCCGCGCCTTGGGCAACAGATAAGGTGCATTGCTCATGCTCTCCATGCCGCCGGCGACCATTACGCGGTTGCTGCCGGCCAGCAACAGATCATGTGCCAACATCGTCGCCTTCATCCCCGAACCGCACATCTTGTTAACCGTCGTGCAGCCTGCTGCGAGCGGCAATCCGGCGCCCAATGCCGCCTGGCGCGCGGGCGCTTGCCCCAATCCCGCCGGCAGCACGCAGCCCATGATCACCTCTTCCACGCTTTCGACCCCCAAGCCGGCGCGTTGCAAGGCAGCGCGGATGGCGTGGGCGCCCAGCTCGGGTGCGGCAAGAGGGGCCAGACTGCCCTGGAAACCTCCCATGGGGGTACGGGCGGCGCCGACGATGACGATAGGATCTTTCATTACCTTATTCCTAACTTAAACAGTGAATATCAGACAGGTGGTGGTGGCATGGGCATAGAGGCGCCCAGCCGCATCGTAGAGCTGGCCGGCGGCGGTCCCGATCTGCTTGCCGACATGGATCACCTTGCCTTCGGCGCGCACGGGTCCCACCTGATCGGTCAGGGCGCGCAGGTAGTTCACCTTCAACTCCAAAGTGGTGTAGCCCTGGCCGGCCTCGAGCATCGACTGCACCGCGCAGGCCACACAGGAGTCGAGCAGCGTGGCGTGGTAGCCGCCATGCACCGAGTTGATGGGGTTGTAGTGTGTGCGAGCGGGATGGCCTTGGAAGACTACACGCCCCTTCTCCGCCTCGACTAAGGAGAAATCCAGGGTCTTGGCGATGGGCGGTGGCGGCAGTTCGCCGCGCAGCATCTTCTGGAACAACTCCAGTCCGCTGTTCTCGCGCAATGCCTCGACGGGGAGTATATCGGGGGGCAGGCCGCGCTCGCGTATGGTCCGCGCTGCAGAATGCCACTCCTCCTCAAGCGCTTTGGGAGTGCGGGCGGCGTGGGTGGTGGCAACATGATCGGTGTTCATGAAAACTCCTCGAACTGACCGCAGGCAACGGCTTGGCCATGGATACAGCTACTGCGCGACACCATCCAGTTCATAACTGACGGTCATCCCGCGGCCGTTCTCAACGATCGACGTCGGGAAGGGGCACGATTTGCGCTCCTCCGTATCGAGATGTACTCCCGTCAAGATGGAGATGGCGGTTACCTCGCCTGTTTCGGCGTTGCGCATTTCGTGGACAAAACGAATCACCCGTTCGCGCATCTCCAGTACGCCGGTATGCACGGTGACGGTATCGCCGGCATGCAGTTCACGGCGGTAGGTGATGTTCTGCTGCACGGCAGCCATGCCACGCTTTTCGTTGCGCAGGTAGGACGGTGTGATCCCCAACGCAGAGAACAGGTTCCAGGTCGCCTCGTCGAACTTGCCCACGTACCACATCACGTTCATGTGGCCGACGTGATCGCAATGCCAGGGGTAGACGGCGCCGCGGTACGTGAGAAGCAGGTCTGTCCCAAGAACGCTCATCGCCTCAGGCCGATTCCTGGAACAGCTCGCGCCCGATCAGCATGCGGCGGATCTCGCTGGTGCCGGCCCCGATTTCGTAGAGCTTTGCATCGCGCAGCAGGCGTCCGGTGGAATATTCGTTGATGTAACCGTTTCCGCCCAGGCATTGGATGGCATCCAGAGCCATTTGGGTTGCTTTTTCAGAAGCATAGAGGATGGCGCCCGCGCAGTCTTTGCGACTGGTCTTGCCCGCGTCGCAGGCGCGCGCTACAGCGTAGGTATAGGCGCGGCACGCGTTCAGTGTGGTGTACATATCGGCCAGCTTGCCCTGCATGAGTTGAAAAGTGCCGATCGGTTTGCCGAACTGCTCGCGCTCGTGTACGTAGGGCACCACCACATCCATACACGCCTGCATGATGCCGACGGGTCCGCCTGCGAGCACCGCGCGTTCGTAATCGAGTCCGCTCATCAGGACCGCTACGCCTTTGTTGAGTCCGCCAAGGATATTTTCTTCGGGGACTTCGCAATCCTGAAACACCAGTTCGCCGGTGTTCGACCCGCGCATACCGAGCTTGTCCAGCTTCTGGGCTGTGGAAAAGCCCGGGTAGCCTTTCTCGACGATAAAGGCCGTTATGCCATGCTGCTTGAGATCGGGATCGGTCTTGGCGTAGACCACCAGCGTGTCGGCGTCGGGGCCATTAGTGATCCACATTTTATTGCCATTGAGGAGGTAGCGGTCACCCTTTTTCTCGGCGCGCAGTCGCATACTTACCACATCGGAACCTGCCCCGGGTTCGCTCATCGCCAGCGCTCCGATGTGTTCGCCGCGGATCAGTCTGGGCAGGTATTTCTGTTTTTGCTCGAGGTTGCCGTTACGACGAATCTGATTGACGCACAGGTTGGAGTGGGCGCCGTAGGAGAGCCCTACGGAAGCCGAGGCGCGGCTGATCTCTTCCATGGCAATGACGTGATCCAGGTATGTCATGCCGGCGCCGCCAAAGTCCTCCTCGACGGTGACACCCAGCAGGCCGAGATCACCCATCCGCGACCACAGAGTATTGGGGAACTCGTTGCTGCGGTCGATCTCAGCCGCCTGCGGCGCGATCTCGGTCTGGGCAAAATCGTAGACCGACTGGCGCATCATCTCCGATGTCTCGGAGAGCTGGAAGTCGAGGGTCGGATAACTCATTCCTTGCATGCTGGACCTCGCATTGATCGTGGTGTCAGCCCGGGCTGAGATCCGGGCGATTGAGGGCGGTCATTAATGTCTGTAACAGCGTAGCGCAGGGTTTCTCGCGACCCGCCTTGACAACGCCCACATCGGCTTTGGCAATGACGAGATTGCGGCCTGCCTTGATCACGGCACCGCGCGCGATCAGCAGCTCGCCATCGGCGGGGGCCAACAGATTCATTTTGTATTCGACGGTCAACACACTCGAGTCGGCGGGCATCAACGAGTACCCTGCATAGCCCGCGGCCGAGTCGGCGATGGTCCCGACAATGCCGCCATGGAAGAATCCGTGCTGCTGACTGAGGCCGTCGTGATAGGGGAGGTGAATCTCGCAATGCCCGGCACCGACATCTGCCAGAACGGCACCCAGGTAGCCCATCACGCCCTGGCGGGAAAAGCTTTCGCGAACCCGCTTGGCGAAGTGCTCGTCGTGTGCCTTGAAATCGGTCATTGGCGCCGTAGGATTCCGGGTTCGATGATATGGAAGAGTCTAGGTCGTTTTGGCTGGTCTGTCGCCAGACTATACGTTACCGTATAGTAACTATTCAGGCGCTGTCAATACGCAGCCGTATGGAAATAGTGGGCATGACGATGAAGACGGGTAAGGTTCCTAAACTATCGCGTCAGGAGTGGATCGAAGCGGCGTTGGACGCCTTGGCGGAGGGCGGCATAGAGGCGATACGTGTGGAGGCCCTGGCGAAACGCCTAAAAGTGACAAAAGGTGGATTTTATTGGCATTTTCGCGACCGATCGGATCTTTTCAGCGCTGTTTTGGAGCATTGGCGAGTCGGACGCATGGCGGTCATCGAGCGTCAAACCCGCAAAGAGGCGGGCAGTGACCCGCGCATCGTGCTCAAGGGTTTGTTGTCGCTTTATGCAGGTGCGCGCAACGAAAAGGGGCGGGGGATCGAGTTGGCGATCCGTGACTGGGCGCGACGCGACACTCAGGCTGCAGCCGTGGTCGCTCAGGTGGACGAATACCGTCTCGACCGTGTCGGCGGGCTGTTTCGCGCGTTGGGTTGCGGCACTGACGAGTCGTTGGCCCGCGCCTACCTGTTCTACGCTTATGTGTTTGGCGAGAGTCTGCTGGTGCCGAGGCTGGGTCCGGAGGGTCACGCCGCGGTGCGCAGCGACTGTGCGCGGTTTATGATCGATGAACTGGAGCAGCCCCGGGAAACAGACGAAGCTTAGCTTTCCGCGGTGGCGGTAACCTGTTCCAACTGGCTCTCACACTGCTCCTCAATGGTATCGAGTTCGTGCAGCAAATTCTCGATATCTTGCTGTTGTTGTTGAAGAATCGCGCGGCGTTCGCGGATTTTTTTGAGAAAGTGCTGCATCTGCCCGATACCGCCGGATGAAGAATCGTAGAGATCAAAAAGTTCACGTGATTCCTGCAGACTGAAACCCAGACGCTTGCCGCGCAGAATCAGCTTCAGGCGCACCCGGTCGCGATTGGTATAGACACGGGTGCGGCCGCGACGGGTCGGCTGAAGCAAACCCTGATCCTCATAGAAGCGAATGGCACGGGTGGTGACGTCATACTCGCGGGAGAGATCGGTGATGCTGTAGGTCTTGGCTTTGGCCACTGCGAGGTTCTGGGTCATTAGCGGTACTGAGGCTCTGGATCGACGTCGTATGTCTGCAGATTATATACAATTGACGTAAACGTAAAGATAAAGCAGGGTGGTACACGATACTGCGTACCGAGGTGTGCGATAGTGTCGCGGTGGTCGATTGCATTACCCGGAAACGGAGAAGGTGACAACAATGCTGTTGCAGGCAGATCGTTCGCTGCTGCTGATCGTCGATGTACAGGAAAAGCTGGTGCCTGCGATCCACGAGCAACGGCGTGTGGTGGAAAACTGCACGTGGTTGATCCGGGTTGCCCGCGAGATCGGGGTACCGGTACGGGCATCGGAGCAGTATCCCAAGGGGCTTGGGCCCACGGTGCCGGAGCTGATGGAGCTCCTGCAGCCGTCGGAGTTGATGGAAAAGGTCCATTTCTCGTGCTCGGCTGAGGAGAGTTGCCGCGAAGCCATCCTTGAAACAGGACGTGATCAGATCATAGTGGCGGGTGTCGAGGCTCACGTATGCGTCCTGCAAACGGTGCTTGACCTGGTCGAGCTTGGGAAATCCCTCTTTGTCGTGGCCGATGCCGTCTCCTCGCGCGATCCGCGCAATGCCGAGCTGGCCGTTGCGCGCATGCGCCAGGCCGGAGTACAGGCCGTCAGTTGTGAAATGGTGCTCTTCGAGTGGGCACACAAAGCGGGCACCGATCAGTTTCGCCGCCTCAGCAAAACCTTCCTGCGTTAGGAGAGTTATGGGTACCGACTATGCAGAGCTCGCCGAATTGGGGCAGCTTACGATACGCACCACCGCGATGCCGGCCGATACCAATCCCAACGGCGATATTTTCGGCGGCTGGTTGATGGGGCAGATGGACATTGCCGGTGGCAGCACCGCGATTCAGCGGGCGCAAGGACGCGTTGCGACCGTGGCCGTGGACGCCATGACTTTCCACAAGCCCGTTTTCGTCGGTGATGAGGTGAGTTGCTACACCCGGATCGAGCGGGTGGGCAATACGTCAATCAGTATTCGGGTGGAAACCTGGGTGCGAAGGGCGCGAACGCGTGAACTCATCAAGGTCACGGAGGGCACCTTCGTCTACGTCGCGATCGATGGCAACGGCCGGCCGCGTCCGATACCAGCGGCTGATGAGGTCAACGCGAAATGAGTAATCCGAGGCAACTCGGCCGGCAATCCGTAGTGCTGAGAGGAGAGAGATGATGAGTATGAATCCTGTGAACGATGAGGCACTTGTTCTGCGCACCGACCAGGATGGCGTTTGTACACTGACGCTCAACCGCCCACAGGCGCGCAACGCGCTGTCGGTGGCGTTGATTACCGAGCTGCAGGCCGAATTGGATGCGATCCGCGAAGACCGTGCGGTACGCGTTGTGGTGTTGGCGGCCAACGGACCGGCTTTTTGCGCGGGCCATGACCTCAAGGAGATGCGCGCCAATCCCGAGCGCGCCTTTTACGAGAAACTCTTTACGCAATGCGGACACTTGATGACCAGCATCATCAAGATGCCGCAACCGGTGATTGCCCGCATTCATGGTATTGCCACCGCCGCAGGATGCCAGCTGGTGGCAACGTGTGATTTGGCCGTGGCTGCCGATTCAGTGCGGTTCGCCACACCCGGTGTCAATATAGGCCTTTTTTGTTCGACACCGATGGTAGCCTTGAGCCGCGCAGTGGGGCGCAAGCACGCTTTAGAGATGTTGCTGACCGGTGAGATGATCAGCGCCCAACGCGCCTTTCAGATGGGTTTGGTCAATCGTGTCGTTGCGGCTGAAAATCTGGACACCACCGTTGCCGAATTGGTGCAAGGTATCGCCTCCAAATCACCCCTGACCCTTGCTATCGGCAAGGAAGCTTTCTATCGACAGGCTGAGTTGGGTTTGGAGGAGGCCTACCGGTATTGCAGCGAGGTGATGACCCGCAACATGTTGGCGCGCGATGCCGAAGAAGGCATCGATGCGTTTCTCGCCAAACGGCAACCTGCGTGGAGAGGTGAATAGATTCTGGCAATTGTCATACCGCGGTTCACCGCGCTCCCCGCGAATTCCTTAGAGACTCAACGGAATGATTCTTCGTTAAGTCCGGGTATGAAAGTGATCGCCGAAGGCGCCGAAACCGATACTCAGCTGCAGTTTCTGATTGAACAGGAGTGTCAGTTCGCCCAGGGGTATTATTTGGCAAAACCCATGCCGGAGCAGGAGGTGCAGGATCTGATGAGACAACGTCCTGAGTTCCTGTCACTGGTTGAGCATAACGACGTCACAACGAAGGCTGAGTGAGAAAGTCATGAATCGATTTGCCGGAACCGAGAGCTATGTTGCCACGGATGATCTGATGTTGGCAGTGAATGCGGCCATATCATTGCAGCGTCCGCTACTGATCAAAGGCGAGCCGGGAACAGGGAAGACAATGCTGGCTCTGGAGGTCGCAAAGGCGCTTGAATGGCCGTTGATCCAGTGGCACATAAAATCCACCACCAAGGCTCAGCATGGTCTGTACGAGTATGATGCCGTATCCCGCTTGCGGGATTCTCAGTTGGGCGACGATCGTGTCCACGATATCGCCAACTACATCAAGCATGGTGCACTGTGGGAGGCCTTTGCGGCGGAAGTACCGACGGTGGTACTGATAGACGAGGTCGATAAAGCAGATATCGAGTTCCCCAATGACCTGCTGCGCGAACTCGATCGTATGGAGTTCTACGTCTACGAGACCCAACAGCTGATCAAGGCGCAGCATCGACCCTTGATGATCATCACCAGCAACAATGAAAAAGAACTCCCCGATGCCTTCTTGCGCCGTTGTTTCTTTCATTACATCCGGTTTCCCGACAAAGAGACCATGGCGCGAATCGTGAATGTGCACTATCCCGATCTGAAAAAGGAGCTGCTGCGCGAGGCGATGGAGGTATTCTTTGAACTGCGGGAAGTGCCCGGCCTGAAGAAGAAACCCTCCACATCCGAGCTGCTGGACTGGCTGAAACTGCTGATGGCCGAAGATATTCCGCCGGAAGTGTTGCGGGGCAAGGATACGCGCAAGGCGATACCGCCGCTGCACGGCGCTCTGTTGAAGAACGAACAGGATGTGCATCTCTTTGAACGATTGGCCTTCATGGCGCGGCGTGGCTGATCCACCATTCCCGAGACCAGGTCATGTTGATCGATTTTTTTTATCACTTGAAGGCAGCGCAACTGCCGGTCACGATTCGCGAGTATCTGGATCTGCTCGGCACCATGGAACAACGGGTGGCTGCGCCCAACCTCAATGAATTCTATTATCTGACGCGTACCGTGCTGATCAAGGACGAGCGTTTCTATGACCGCTTCGATCGCGCCTTTGGAGCGTTCTTCAACGGGGTTCCCGATCTGCAGGAGGCGATCGAGGCGGACATTCCCGCCGAATGGTTACGCAAGATGATTGAGCGTCATCTGAGCGATGAGGACAAACGTAAACTGGAGAAAATGGGCTGGGACAAACTGATGGAGACGCTCAGGGAGCGGCTTCAAGAACAGGACGGCGCCCATCACGGTGGCAGCAAATGGATCGGCACGGGTGGCACTTCACCGTTTGGTGCGTATGGCTATCATCCCGAGGGAGTACGCATCGGGCAGAAGGAATCACGCAACCGCAGCGCGGTAAAAGTCTGGGACAAGCGGGAATTTCGCAATTTCGACGACTCCGTAGAATTGGGAACCCGGAACATCAAGGTGGCGCTGCGCAGATTGCGGCAGTTTGCGCGCACGGGAGCGGTGGAGGAGTTGGATCTCGATGATACCATCCGCTCGACGGCTGATCGTGGCGGCATGTTGGACCTGAAGATGGTTCCCGAGCGACACAACGCGGTCAAGGTATTGCTGTTTCTTGATGTGGGCGGATCAATGGATGATCATGTGCGGGTCTGCGAAGAGCTTTTCTCGGCATGTCGTAGCGAATTCAAGCATCTCGAGTACTACTACTTTCACAATTGTGTCTATGAACGGGTGTGGCGCGACAATCGCCGACGTCATGACGAGACCATTCCAACGTGGGAGGTGCTCAACGCCTATGGCGGCGATTACAAGTTGATCTTTGTCGGGGATGCCACCATGAGCCCCTACGAGATCCTCTATCCCAACGCCTCGGTTGAGCATTGGAATGAGGAGCCCGGGCAGGTGTGGTTGCAACGTCTCATCAACACCTTCTCCAAAGCGATCTGGCTCAATCCGCAGCAAGACGCCTACTGGGATCGGATCCCCTCCGTGCAGGTGATACGCGAAATCATCGGCCCGACCCGCATGTACCCCATGACCCTCGACGGTCTTGAGCAGGGCATGCGCTATCTCGCCAAATAGATGAAGCTGACACCGGACGATTGCTCGCTGTATGGCTGAGCAACGCACGGTCGTCGTTACCGGCTGCTCGAGCGGCATTGGTCACTGTGTGGCCCACGGACTGCACCGGGCCGGCTATCGGGTCTTTGCCACGGCACGTAACCCTTCCGACGTGGATCGTCTCGCGGTTGAAGGGCTGGAGAGTCTGAAACTCGATCTCGCCGATAGCAATTCGATACGCACAACTGCCGAGGAGGTGTTGAACCGCACGGGCAAAGCCGTTTATGGCGTGTTCAACAATGGCGCCTACGGCCAACCCGGCGCAGTCGAGGATCTCAGCAGGGCGGTGCTGCGCGAGCAGTTTGAATCCAATCTGTTCGGGCCCCACGAACTGACCACGTTGCTTTTGCCGGCGATGCGCTCCCGGGGTGAAGGCCGCATCATCCAGAACAGCTCGGTGCTGGGCCTGATCGCGCTGGCTTACCGCGGCGCGTACACGGCCAGCAAGTTCGCCCTCGAGGGGCTCACCGATACGCTGCGCCTGGAACTGCGGGGCAGCGGAATATTCGTATCGATCATCGAACCCGGTCCCATCCTGAGTCGTTTTCGTGCCAATGCCTATCAGGCATTCCAACGCAACATCGATGTCGAGCGCAGCATTCACCGCAACGCGTACCAGGCGATGGTAAGGCGATTCATCGCGCCAGGACCGGTTGCCCCGTTCACGCTGCCACCCGAGGCAGTATTGAAACGGGTCGTTCACGCGCTTGAGAGTCCCCGCCCCAAGGCCAGGTACTGCGTAACTTTTCCGGCTTATCTCTTTGCAATCCTACGGCGACTACTTCCTCATGGCGTGCTTGATGGGGTACTGTTTCGAATAGGAACCAACGAGAGAAAACCCCGGTAGTACAAAAAGGGGGTTCCTTGATGAGAACCAGGGGGGGGAGTCATGAGGTGGTGGGCAACGAGTATCGGGTGCGTCGTCGTTCTGTTATCGACACCGGTAATGTCGGCCTCGGTACCCGTGGTGGACAGCGGCTACGATGTGGTCGTTCTCAAAAACGGTGAGATCTACAACGGTGCTGTTGCGAGTCCGCGTTTTGATCTGAGGACACCTTATGGTGAAATCTCCGTACCCTACGGCCTCATGCGTTCATTGGATTTTACGGCGCTTGGCGATGTGCTCACCACTCAGGACGGCGAGCGCTTCACCGGTACGCTGCTGCAGGATGAGCTGCAGGTACTGCGTGCACTTGATCCCACTCTTCCCGTTGAGCGCGACGCTATCGCCTCGATCAGCTTTGTCAAACGGCGGACCCGGCCGCAACCGGTCCTGGTACCCGATCAGATCTGGCTGCGCAATGGTGATCGGATGCTGGCGGCACTGCTGACACAGGATCTGCTGGTAAAGACGGAGGATGGATTGACGATGGTAAATCGCAGTGATGCGCACATTGTGGATCTTGAACCCATGCCTGCCAGCGATGAGCAACGGGTGATGATACGGCTCAATTCGCCAGGAGAGGTCGTGCGCGGAGAACTGCTGACCCGGCAGATAATGATGAAAACCAATTTTGGGAGTACGGCAGAAATTGCCGCCGACAGCATTGCGACGATTGCCGTCACTGTCAATCGAGGCTCGGTCCCGGGCGCCACGTTTCCGGAGCCCCTGTTTTTCCGGCAGGTGCCGAGTTTGGCGGAGCTACGGGATCGCCTGCGCAGAGGAGGAATGGGCCCGGAGCTGGTGTTGCTGCGGGGTGGGCGTTATACGCGCGGAGATGCGACGGGAGACACTGATGAGCGGCCGCCCAAGGTTGTTCGACTGAAGCCCTTCGCGATCGGTCTCTACGAGGTGACCTTTGACGAGTACGATCGCTATTGCGAGATTACAGGTTGCGCGAAGCCCAACGACCAGGGTTGGGGGCGTGGTCTGCGGCCGGTGGTCAATGTTTCCTGGGAGGATGCCAAACGCTATACCCGTTGGTTAAGCGAACAGACCGGCAAGCGTTATCGTTTGCCTACCGATGCGGAGTGGGAGTATGCGGCGCGCGCAGGTAGCAGCAGCCGCTTTTGGTGGGGTGACGATGCGCGGTCGGCGCAAGCCAACTGCGAGGGTTGCGGCAGTATCTGGGATGGCGAGAAGACCACCACCGTTGGGAAGTTTCCACCAAATCGATTTGGCCTGCACGATACCGCCGGCAATGTGTGGGAGTGGGTCGAAGATTGCTATCACGATTCCTTTGTCCAGGCCCCGGATGATGGCAGTGCGATCGACAAACCCGGTTGTGGAAAGCGGGTGATACGCGGCGGCGCCTGGAGTTTTCCGGCCCAGGAGATGCGCTCGGCCAACCGCTGGCGCGATTTCCCCTCGCGGCAAAGTGACGATACGGGATTTCGTGTCGTTCGCGAATTGGATCCGTAACCGACCGCTTGCAAGCGGGGTGCGGGAAAACTGAAACCTGTGGATACAGGGTAGGCGATGATCGATGTCGGCAATCTGATTCAGCTATTCAACAATGTCATCGGGTGGCTCAAATCAGCGCGTGATGAGCAGGCACAGGAGGAAGAACACTACCGTCGCGCACTGTTGTCGGTCTATCTGGCAGCCAACGAGACCAAGGCCTATCTGGCGACGATGAAGCGGCGCAAATATCCGGATCGAGAGCGGGAACGCAACCTGTCGCGGTTGTGGAGCGAAGCGGCGGTGGAATTGCGCAAAGTTGAACCCGATCTTGCGCGCCGATGTCTGCTGACCGGCGATTATTGGGCCGATCCCACCGAGTGGTCGGAACAGGCGCTGCAGGAGGCGCGAATCACGCTCAAGGAGCTTTACGAGCGAGCACGTGAGCTGCTGTGAGTGTGGTGCGCGGGGGGCTCGTCAGCAGCACGGGCGCTGGCGGCGGCATCTGGGCGCTACCACCGCGGATACACCCTTCGCTTATCGATACGCTCTCTGTTGACGTTGATGGTAATGAACGAGCCTCCAGACGCGCGCGCAGAGGCTCGCGCCACGATCGAAGGCCCGACGGTCCAGGTTGGAAGCGGCGGGTATGATGAGGTGGCGGGTTGCAGGTGACGTGCCTCGCTCCCTCCGGCCCCTCGATGCAGTTTTTCCGAAGTGTTCGGCCACTGCACCAATCAGGCGGTCACATGGTTTGCCGATCGATGGGAGGAATGCAGCGCAGGGGATACGCTCAGCAATCCGCTGGCTTGGACTGCACCGATACAGGAATTCTCATCGCCCACGAAATAGAGGAGTGGGTACGCATATTCGGGACACCCTTTTCAGGATTGAATACTTCCATATTTTATCCGTTTCAATCGATTCATTATTCCTTTAATACCATCTCCCCCCGGGCGAGACTTGCATCAAGATCCGTTTCTTCCACCTCCTTGTGAACCAGGTTCTGATGACAATCGATGCAAGTCGCACCTTGAGTCACCATTTTCTCATGCTCTTTTTTTGCCTCACCGAATGGCCTCGGGTTCTTGTGACAGTATCGGCAGGTGACGCTGTCCCAGCGCTTGAGGTTCATGCGCGCATAGTGCGCCATCTCCAGTCGGCGCTGGTTGAATTTTTTGATGTCTGAATAGTCGCCCGTGAGTTCGAAATAGACTTCTCGCGCGCCGTCCACGAGGTGGGTCGCGACGGCCAGATGGAGATTCTCGAGTCCCCGTGGAACATGGCAATCTCCGCACCCCGGATCGGCACCCATCACCCCATAGTGATTCGATTTCTGGAGCTCGTCGTAGGGGTACGACATGGAATGACATGAGGTGCAGAATGTGGTTGTGGACAGGGCCGTCATACCACCGACACCCGCACCTATCAGCAACACCGTTGCCACCACCGTCGAGAAAATCACGAAACGGTGGATCGCTACCGAGCGCCACAGGTTTCCCAGCCACCCCATCTGCCTGTCTACTCCTCGCTGGCCGGTTGCGCTGCCTTCTGGAATTCCTGATGGAAAGGCGGCAGTGGCGGACCCGTAAAGACACCGACCAGTTTGTAGTGCTGGTGCATCGCATCATGGTTGCGCACGGCCTTGTCAAAATCGAAGGTATATTTGGGGTCCACCTCGGGGGTGAACGGTGTATAGGGTTTGCTGCTATTGGGCCAAGGCGATCCCTCGTAGCTCATATGACAGGCGTTGCAGCGTTCGATGAACTGAAACTCCTCTCCCGCCTCCTCGAGCACGCTGCGCGGGGTGGCCTTTCCCTTGCTATCGAATTTCCGGGACGCCGTGCGGTGAATCAGCCGATACTCCGAGCCCGGCCCGTGACACGACTCACAGCCGACCCCGACCGTGTAGATGCTAGGGTCGTCAATCGTGTAGCCGCCCTCCTTCTCGAAGCCGGTAACATGGCATGCCACACAGTCCTTGTCGTTACTGTAGTCCTTGTCCGGGTCCAGTTTCGCTTTCTTCTTCGCCTCGGTTTTCACGCCCGGTTTAAGCGAGTCGAGCGCGTTGGCATGCCCGGTCTCTTTCCAGGACTGGTACTGGCTCTTGTGACAGCCACTGCATTTCTTGCGGCCATCATACGGGATATCGTCCTTGGCGATGACCGAGGAGGCTCCCAAAAGAAAGACCAGGCCGAACAATGCCCTACGCCGATACGACAACATCATGAGTCGGTTCCCCTGTCTGCCGCCGGTATTTTGTAGACCCAATACCCTAGGTGCTGGTAGACGACCCGCATGATTTTCAGATCCATTGATTGCGATTTGGTGAATGGCAGGGCTTGGGCGATGAGGGCGTTTTCAGATGCCGCGTTGGTGAGAAAATAGACGCGCACAACGTTGGCATCCCGATTCTCCGCGGTATAGGTCTTGTACCCCTGTTCGCGCAACCAATTCTTGATATTGCGAATGGTCGAGTGAAGGTCGCCGGTATTGGGGAAATCGCGATAGCCGATCCCGAATCGCTCGGGCTGCAGGGCGCCCAACTTGAAGGCATCGGAAAGATGTAGCGCCAGGTAAACCTCGTTGTCGTTGCCCGCCAGCTCCCGAAATATCCCAACCGCAGTGGCTTCATCGGCGAGCAGCGCCTCCTGGAAACGCTCGAACGCCGCGGCGCTGGGGCTGTCGTCCGGAACCTGCCAAAAGCGCTGTTCTGCGGTTTCGATTGTTCCTCGTTGGTCGCTCCACGCAGTGGGTAACAACAAGGGTAGTGCGAGGTTTTCATCAAAGGGTGTTTCGATATCGCTGAGCAACTTGAGCCGGCGGGTGGTGTCCCACCACCCCAGCAGCATGCTATCCCTCGGCAGGTGCGTGGCGATGGCAGTTGTCAGGGCCGCTAGTTCGGGGGCCGAAGCGGTGAGGGTGAACAGCGGTTCGGTGAGCTGATTTTGCCAGTCGAGCAACACCCTATCCAGTTGCGCGTTCCGCCCGACATGCAGACTCGCCAGGGGTTGGTCATGGCCATCCGCACGTATTTCGTACTTGCGAATCGACAATGCCGGCCGATCCGGAAGTCCCAAGTCGGGAAATTCCGCCACGGGACCTTCGGCGATCAGCTGATACCGGTAGTGCAGGGGATTGGGCTTGAGCGCGGACCATGTCACCCAGCCGAGCAACAGAAGCCCCCCCATCGCCAGTACGATACTGGCGATGGGGAGGGCCTTAGGCGAACCTGTACCCGCAGGCAGGGTTCCCGACAGTGGCACACCCATTTATTCCAGGGGCTCCTGGCTCTCGCCGCGACTGTTTGCGCTCTTGCGGCGCCGCCAGCCCAGCAGTCCACCGGTCAGTAGCATCATGCCGCCGAGTCCGCTTACTGCAACCTTCTCCTCAAACGTATCGAGGTTGATTCCAAGTGAGGCGCGTTTGCCTGCTTCGAGTGCATCGACCCGTTTCATAAGCGCCGCTTTTTCACGCAGTTCGGTATCGGCCTGCATGATATCCGTGTACGTACCCAGCAGTGGCTCCCAGCCAGTTGTGTAGGTCCATCCTCCATAGTTGACGTGGGCAACTGATACGTGGAGAAGTGCCAGTTCGTTTTCACCCATCTCTATCAGTTTCCGGTCCACTACCGATGGGTTGTTGCCCTTGGCCCACATGAGCTGGTAGAACTGGGCGGGGCCGCTGTCCAGACTGTCCGGTTTGGGCGGGGCCGGACGGTTGGTCTTCTGTCCCGGTAGCAGGCCATCATCGTACAGCTTCCCGACCACGGCGGCGGCCTCCTGATATTTGGCGACTCCCGCCAGCGTGGCATTATCGATCATCTCCAGGTAGGCGCGTGCAAACCGTTCGGAATGGCACTGGTTGCAGGTTTCCACCCACGCCTCCTTGCGTTTATCAGCCCAGTCGGACGTGATGTTTTCAGCAATACCCGGAGCGCCGGGATAGTTGGCCCAGCGCACCTTGCGGACCACATTGTGGCCATACTTGCCCTTGTATTCCATGTGGCAGGAGGCACAGGTGGGAGCCGTCTGACCGCCCTTCTCGAATGCATCCTTAAGCGGCACATTCCAGTTCCACTCATCCCCTCTGGTCTGGTAGATCGTACCGTGTTTGGATAAGGCATAGGCCGCGTTGTTATCGTGGTCGATGCCGTTGTGACAGCGGGCGCACGCCTCCGGCTTGCGTGCCTCGACCACGGAGAATTCGTGGCGAGTATGACAGCCGTCACACTTGTTCTGGTTGTAATGGCAACCCGTACAGCCTTCGGCGATCTCGCGTTCCGCCATACCGGCCCAGATGCCGGTCTCGACATTGGCCTGGTAGTCGAGGGCGTGCGACGGGCGGCCTTTCGGCCATTCATCGTTCGGCCAGATGGCGGTATCCCGCTCCGATTCCCTCTCGGCGAACTCCTGCAGGTGGCAGGTGCCGCAGACTGCGGCATCAGGGAGACGCAGGTCCTTGGTATGGTCCGCCTTTTTTGCGGTGTTAATGTTGACGTGACAGTCGATACAGCCAACCTCTTTCAGCGGTTCGTCACGACCCAGCTTGCCTATGGAGCGGAGGTTTTTTTCGATCTCTTCGAGCTTGGCCTTTTTATAATGGCGAGGGTCATCCGCTTTGAGTTTGCGAATCTCGCTGAGATTGGCGTGCGGGCTATTCTTCCACATCTGCACCCAGCCGGGCGTTTCTTCCTTATGACACTCAACACACTCCTCGCGGCTGTTAACCTCCTTGACGGTGCTCGGTGGTTTGTAAAACGTGCCCGGGTCGAAGTATCGGCTCATGGGAATAGGTTCCCACAAGTCACCAAATTTTCCTTTGCCCGCGCCCTGCGCAGGATCGTGGTAGCGTTTTTTCAATGCATCGAACAACTCCTTGGGTGAGGCGGATTTGCTGATACCCAAGGCGTCGTACGTTTCTTTCGGAACATCGGCCATCGCATTACCAGCCATGCCCAATAAGCCTATACAGAGTGCAACTGTCGAAACCAGGAGTCGATTCATCAAAGTTTTGGTCATTGCCCTCTCCCCGTTGCGTAACCCTAAGTACCGCAGCCCGTTGATGGCCGGATCTGACTTAAAAGTGTTATTGCGCGGAACTCCAACTTCTGAAATACGATATCGGTTGGTGACTAAACCTGAAGATCCATACGGTAAAAATAGATTGGGTCCACCGGTGTCTTCAGCACAGCACAACAGGTATCGATGAGTGCCCGAACTGTGGACGTCTCTTCACGGCTGGAACCCCATGCTGCGTTGATTCTGTACTGGGAGTGGTGCCATCAACGATGAATTGACTGGTACTACATACGTATCCAGATTTATATAGGCTATAGTACCAGTAGTCACCGCATTCACATTCGTACCTATCATTTGCAAGAACATCAGGAGGTAACCATGCAACTTCCTGTGAAACTCGAACCGGGCAACGGGATGACCTTGCAAGCCCAACTTTTCGAGGCGATTCGCAATCTCATTCTTAACGGACTCCTCAAACCAGGTGAAGTAGTGCCGGGTACACGGGTATTGAGTCAGCAGCTCAGCGTATCCCGCAATACGGTATTGGTCGCCTACGACCGTCTGGTAGCGGAGGGATACCTGGAAAGCCGCCCGACGGTCGGGACCATCGTGAGCCCCGATTTGCCCGATGCGTCAGTGTCGCCATCAATGAGACCCGATGCGTTGCGCTCAGGGGACGCGATGGAACGCCAGGCAAGCCGCCATCCTGCGCTTTTCAAGGGGCGCACTCACCCGGTGGTCAGCCCCAATCGCCACCGGCTTGCGATCGATTTCTGGGTGGGTCGACCTGACCCGCACTCCTTCCCCACCAAGTCATGGCGGCGACGACTGCTCCACAATCTCACCTTTGCGGGCGCTAACCTGACAGAGTACGGTGACCCCATTGGTCTTCAGAAACTGCGCTGTGCGATAGCCGACTTTCTGGGACCAGCGCGCGGTATCAAGGTTGAACCGGACCAGGTGATCGTAGTCAACGGAAGCCAGGCGGCACTCAACCTGGTGGCGCGCCTTTTGATCGAGAAGGGAACCACGGTGATGATCGAAGAGCCCTGCTACCAGGGGGCGGCCTTCGTATTCGAGAGTTACGGCGCCAAACTTCGGGCGGTGCCGGTCGATGACCGGGGAATCGATACCGCGCATCTCCCCGATGAGCCGATCGGTCTGGCCTACGTAACTCCGTCGCATCAGTACCCGCTTGGCGTCACCCTCTCTCTGGAGCGGCGCTTGCGGTTGCTTGATTGGGCATGGAAGACTGGGGCCTATCTGATCGAGGACGATTATGACAGTGATTTTCGCCATAAGGGATCCCCGCTGATCGCCCTGGCGGGGCAGGATGTGCACGGATGTGTGATTTATATAGGTACGTTCTCGAAATCGATTGGTGCAGGCATACGACTCGGCTATCTGGTGGTTCCCCCGGAGTTGGTCGAATCGGCCCGGATGGTGAGAACGCTGCACGACAATGGCCATGCCTGGCTCGATCAGGCCACCCTGGCTGATTTCATCTCGAGCGGAAGCTACGAGAGGCACCTTCGGCGCATTCGACGAACCTATCTGAGTCGTCGCGACTGTCTCCTGGAATCGCTACGAGCCAATTTTGGGGAGGTGCGGCTGACCGGACTGGAGGGTGGTATGCATTTAGCCTGGCATCTACCTCCAGATTTTCCAAAGGCGACCCATGTGCAGAAGATTGCCGAAGACGTCGGGGTGGGGATCTATAGTCTGACCACAGGGGCGGCGTTGAATTGCAATGGTGACTGGGGCGGCGATCGCGTCTTATTGATTGGCTATTCGTCGGTACCGGAAGATCAGATTCGGGAAGGGATCGCGCGCGTGGCAAAAGCGTGCTATTCATTCAGGGGCAAAGAGGGGAGAGGTTCCCCGGCTTCATTGACGACATAGCGAATCACTCCGCAACTCGTGAACAGTATTTGAGCACCGCTTCCCTTTGGCGGTGGGTTGAACAACGTCACCCGCACATTATCGAAGAGTACGGGCGTAGGTAAGGGGTTCACGCGAGTGTCGCCGGAAGTAATTTTCCGACATTTTTAACCCTGTCGTATTATGTCCTGAACTGTGATGGATCGGGGGGAGAGAGCCGTGCGGCTGAGCGTTGACGAATTCCGGGCCTGGGGAAATAAGTGCATCACCTTGCTGGGTATGTCGGGCGTGGGCAAGACCCACCTCGCCGCCAAGCTGCGCCGTCGCGACTGGTTCCACTACTCGGGCGATTACCGCATCGGCACCCGTTATCTGGACGAACAGATTCTGGACCAGATCAAGGAGCAGGCGATGCGCGTGCCATTCCTGCGCGAGCTGTTGCGCAAGGACTGGATATACATCCGCAACAATATCAAGGTGGATGACCTGGGACCGGTACTCTCATTCGTCGGCAAGTTAGGTGATCCGGAGCGCGGTGGTATGGCGTTGACCGATTTCATTCGCCACCAGGCGCTCTATCGCGAAGCCGAAATCGCAGCGATGAACGATGTACCGGCGTTTATTGAAAAAGCGCAGAAGATCTACGGCTACAAACACTTCGTCAACGACGTTGGCGGCAGCCTGTGCGAGATGGAGGACCCGGATATGCTCAATCTGCTGATCGAGCGCACCCTGATCCTCTACATCCAGGTTACCGACGAAGAGGAGGAGCGCAAGCTGATACAGCGTGCCGAGAGCGATCCCAAGCCGCTCTATTTTCGTCCCGCCTTCCTCGAGGAGCAGTTGGAGGCTTATCTGACGCAGCGTGGTTTGAGTTATGCGGCACAGATGAATCCTGACGATTTCACCCGGTGGATATTCCCGCGCCTGTTTCGGGCACGCATTCCGCGTTACGACGCGATTGCCGATCCCTATGGATACATAGTCACGGCTCACGAAGTGGCGCAGGTGCGCGATGAAGGAGATTTTCTGGAATTGATGGAAACCGCAATTGCGCGTAAACAGTGAGGGGGAGTGGAAGAGCCCCAGGCACAGTTCAGCAGGTTTGACCCCTGCAACATAGTTTTTCGTGCGATGGAATATTGAGAGAAGAGAGATGCCGCTGGTAGCAAATACAGGACTGCCGACCTTTCAACGCTTGCACGAAGAGGGGATGCCCGTGCTCAGCCCGGAAAGGGCGAGCCAACAGGATATTCGTGAACTGCATATCGGTCTGCTCAACATGATGCCGGATGGTGCGTTGGCGGCTACGGAACGGCAGTTTTTCCGTCTGGTAGGCGAGAGCAACCCCATCGCCCAATTCCACATGCACCCCTTTACCCTGGAAGGTTTGCCGCGTGGTGCGGAAGCGCGAGCGCATATCGAGCGCTATTACGAACCATTCGCGAAAATCCGCGAGGAAGGGCTCGATGCGCTCATCATTACCGGTGCCAATGTCAGCCATCCTGATCTGGCCCAGGAACCGTTCTGGCGGCCGTTGATCGAGGTCTTCGAGTGGGTAGTGGAAAATGTCACTTCGACGCTCTGCTCCTGTCTTGCCACGCATGCCGTGCTGCAGTTTCACTATGGCCAGCGACGCGTGCCACGAGCGGAAAAGCTATGGGGTGTGTTCGATCATCACGTGGTCGACCAGCGTCACCCGCTGGTCAACGATATCAACACGCACTTTGCTGTGCCGCACTCGCGCTGGAACTCGATTACCCGCGAGCAGTTCGATAATGCGGGGTTGCGAATTCTGGTCGAAAGCGAAGAGGGCGGCGTGCATCTTGTGACCAGTGCTGATGGATTGCGCATCGTCATGTTTCAGGGACATCCCGAATACGACACGGTCTCCTTGCTGAAGGAGTACAAGCGCGAGGTGGTTCGTTACGTGGGTGGTGAGTGCAACGACTATCCGCCGTTTCCACGTCACTACTTTGCTCCCCAGCAACGTGCGCTGCTCGATGAGTACCGGTTGCGCGTCGATCGCGCTCGCGAGCGCGGCATTCCCGCACCCGAGTTTCCTGAGCGCGAGATCGCGGGCGGGCTGCAGAACACCTGGCATGATACGGCGGAGGCAGTGATCGGCAATTGGATGGGTGGCGTCTACCAGGTGACTCACCGCGACCGGCGCATCCCGTACATGGACGGTGTGGATCCGAACGATCCGTTGGGCCTGGGCAGGTGATACAGGCGACGGCCGTGTAGGAGCGGCGGAAGCCGCGAAAAGATTTACCGCGCTCAAAGAATTCGATCCCTTCGCGGCTTCCGCCGCTCCTACAATTGAGTGGCGCGTTCGCGCAGCACGAATTTCTGAATCTTACCCGTCGAGGTCTTGGGCAACGGACCGAAAACCACGCAACGCGGGATCTTGAATCCCGCCAGATGCTCACGACAGAAGTCGATAATCTCATCGGCGGTTGCGCTATATCCGGTTTTGAGCGTCACGAAGGCGCACGGTGTCTCTCCCCATTTGTCATCCGGTTTCGCCACCACCGCCGCTTCCAGTACGGCGGGATGCCGATAGAGTGCGTTTTCAACCTCGATGGTGGAGATGTTCTCTCCGCCGGAGATAATGATGTCCTTGGCCCGATCTTTGAGCTGGATGTAGCCGTCCGCGAAAAGCACGCCGAGATCACCGCTGTGAAACCAGCCGCCCGCGAAGGCCTCGCGCGTAGCCTTTTCGTTTTTCAGATATCCCTTCATCACGATGTGTCCGCGCATGAAGACCTCACCCAGGGTTTCCCCGTCGGCAGGCACCGGTTCGAGGGTCTCGGGGTCGGCCACCATCAATCCTTCGAGCACGTGGTAACGCACGCCCTGGCGCGATTTCAGCTGTGCTTGCTCTTCCATGGGCAAATCATCCCACTCCGGGTGCCAGTCGCACACTACGGCAGGACCGTAGACCTCGGTAAGGCCGTAGACGTGCGTCACGTTGAACCCCTGGCGCTGCATCGCTTCCAGGACGGCGGCAGGTGGCGGCGCGGCCGCGGTCATGACCTGCACTTCATGGGTGAATTCACAGCGCTCTTCGGGTGAGGCATTGATTACCATCCCCAGGACGATGGGCGCGCCGCAGAAATGGGTGACCCTGTTTGTGGCGATAGCATTAAAAATGGCATGCGCATCCACCCGCCGCAGACAGACACTGGTGCCTGCCAGCGCAGCGAGAGTCCAGGGGAAACACCACCCGTTGCAATGAAACATGGGCAGTGTCCACAGATAGGTGGGGTGTGCCACCATGTTCCAGCTCAGCACGTTACCGATGGCATTCAGGTAAGCGCCGCGATGATGGTAGACAACACCTTTGGGATTACCGGTGGTGCCCGAGGTGTAATTCAACGAAATGGCGTCCCACTCATCGGCGGGTGGTTGCCAGGCGAACTCGGCATCGCTCTCGGCCAATAGCTCTTCGTAGCGCATCACACCCACACGTTCACCCTGGGGGTAGAGGGGATCGTCGATGTCGATGACCAGCGGCGGGTTGTCGAGTTGCTCCAGTGCGGCCTTGATCGTGCCGGCGAATTCGCCATCCGTCACCACAACCTTGGCTTCGCTGTGTTTCAGTGTGAATGCGATGGTGTTCGCATCGAGGCGCACGTTGAGTGCGTTCAAAACAGCGCCGAGCATCGGTACGCCGAAATGGGCTTCGTAGAGCGCGGGGATGTTGGGTGCCATGAAGGCGACAGTGTCCCCACGGCCAATGCCGTGCTTTGCGAGTGCCGAGGCGAGGCGACGACAGCGTGCGTAGGTCTCCGCCCAACTCTGGATATATTCGCCGTATACCAGTGCGGTACGCGCGGGATGCACCCGCGCGGCACGCTCGATAAAGGTCAACGGAGTGAGTGCCGTATAGTTGGCGTCGTTGCGATCTAGGCCCGTATCGTAAGGCGAGTGTGATGTCATTGTGTGGCTCCTGTAATCGCAATTCAGGTTGAGAACACCGCCAGCGCACCTCTGGGGCCAACCCGCAGGGCCGGGCGCCCGCGGACCCAGCGCGGTGTTGCGGCCCGCTCATTGGGAATGACCCAACCACGCTCGCCGCGCCTGGCGCTGAAACCACGAGCGACCGGCACAGCTGGCGGGGGATTTTGAGATAGGTTCTAGTTTCTTTTGGTATGGATCAACCAGTGTTAGTTAGTTTGCCCTTGATCGTGCTTTCCGTGAAGCCAAGTGGGTGATCTACATCAACCGGCGCCACGTTTCCCGGTACGCCCCGGAATCCGCAGGGTCGTCAGCATGATGCCACTGGCAACGGCCGCAATACCCCACAGATGATAGTTCTGGAGGTGCTCATCCAGGAAGGCGATGGCCAACAGGGTACTGAAAACCGGCATCAGATGGACGAATATGCCGGCCCGATTGGCGCCCACCCAGCGTACTGCTCGATTCCAGAAGATGAAAGCCAGAACCGACGCAAACAACGCCACATAGAGGACGCTCAGCAGCGTGGGGCGGTCGAAA
This sequence comes from Pseudomonadota bacterium, assembly GCA_008501635.1. NCBI lineage: Bacteria > Pseudomonadati > Pseudomonadota > Pseudomonadota bacterium. Next base: position 47,979 of record QQUJ01000016.1, on the reverse strand, counting down.
CGGATTACTCGACCACTTTGATGTTCCCAGGCGTAGAACGGTGCCAACGCCACGAGACCGGCGATGATGATGGCAAGCAGAAAGGCGAGGGGGTGCAGTCCTTCCGGGTAGTGGCGAAGCAACACGGAGTAACTGGCCCAGGTGAGTGCGGCGGCGAGTACCCAGAGGTCGCCCACCGTTCCATCAAGGGCGAAGATCGTCAGCGGCGCTCCCCGGGTTACTACCCAGATCACTCCAAGCAGCGATATCAATCCGCCGATTCCCTGGCGGGGCGTGATGCGCTCCCGGTAGAGGGTGTAGCTGATAAAGACAATGATCACCGGAACGGTGGAGTTGACCAGTACCGCGTTAATGGCGCCTGTCGACTGCAGGCCGAGATACACAAGCGTGTTGAAACCTGCGACCCCAAGGACGCCCTGGGTGACCAGAAATCGCCAGCTTTTAAGGGCCAGTGCGCGTTGTCGCCAGAGATGATGGGTGGCGAAAGGCAGCAGGATCAGGAGTGCCACTCCCCAGCGCCAGAACGACAACGCGATGGGCGGGACAATATCGTGCACGCCGCGGCCGATGACGAAGTTACCTGACCAGAACAGGGTGGTGAGCACAAGATACAGGTAAGGGAGAGGGCCGGTTACCATGGTCGGAAGTTCGATCGCCCGCGGTAGTTAACCGGATTCGGGACGTAACTGATGTGTGAACGTCAAACAGCCATCCTGTATTAGGGGGCAACAAGGCTGGAGGAGCTTCTGACCCCGCTTGGCGGTTTACTCTACCGGTTTGGCGCTGCAATTGCACACAGGGTATTATCGAACTCCAAAAGCGACTCACAACAACAACTGCTGCGCGGTGGAGCGAGACTGATGGTGGGAGTAGGCAGCACATGAATGCTCAAGGGACACATCGTCGCCACGCCGGGATCGCTGTTGTGCTTATCGCCGCCCTGTTGGGCGCGACGTCAGCTCAGGCAGCCAAGTTCTACCGTTGGGTAGACGAGAACGGTCAGGTCCACTTTAGTCAAACACCTCCGCCGGAAGTGCAGAAGAAGGGGATATCCGCGGTCAGCAACGACCGCACTGTCCTCTCGGTCACGCGCAAAGGCGATAGTGAATACTGTGGCAAGCTTGGCCTGCCGGGTCCGATCGGTGATACGCGGCGTATTCTGTCAAAATTGTCGGGTTCCGAAGAGCGCTGGCGGGAATCCCTCGAGCGCAGCGAGAAACGCCTGGAGGATTTTCTTGGGCAACAGGCGAGCAAACGCAGTTATGGCGGCAACAAGCAATTCGAGGAGCGCCGCCAGGACCTGATTAACGAGAAGGAACAATATCGTTGCGCGCTGGCCTGGGCACGCAAACAGCGTGAGGGCGCTGGTGAGGTCCGCGATTCGCTGAAGAGCGAACTTGAACAGTCGAAACAACGCCATCAGGCGCTGCGCGAGGAGGCCTACGATCGCTGTGGCCACGATCCCAAGGAGCGCAAAGCGAGTACGGTAACCGCCGCCGAACATACCGCGTGGAACAAGTGTATGCGCCGCTACAACAGTCCACTCCGATCTGCCGAGCGCGAGGTCGATCGTTTGCAGCGTGACTATCAGTCGGTCGCCCAATGAAGCGGCGCGTCCCAGCGGGCAACACCACCGACGTGCTGACCCGCGCACCAACTCACTAGCCGCTACGCGTGCGCAGTGCTTCCATCATGGCTGGGGTGGTACTGGTGATTCTGGCGGTGAGCTATTTGCAGCTGTCGCAACGCAGTCAGGTGGATCACTATTTGACCAGTGCCAAGGTCGTTCAAGGTCTGCAGGCTGCCGCCATGGTCCGAACTCAGGTCGAGGAATATTTCTGGTCGCAAGGCGATATGCCCGGTGACAACGGAACGCTGGGCTTGCCAGCACCGGAAACGGTCGCTCCGGAACCGGTGCGAGCGGTGACGGTGCTGCGTGGTGGTGTCATCCATATCGAGTTTGACGCCAGCCTCGGCGCCGGCAGTGCATTGACCCTGTTTCCAGCCATTGCCCGAGGCAGCGGCCGCATCGATTGGGCCTGCTCTGTGCAGGGGATCGATCCGTCCCATCTCAACGTTCTGCGTCCGCCCTGCGTGAGGACGCCACAGTCGCCCATCAGTGCGATGATGCTGGCGATCCACCGCGCCGATGTGGAGTCCGTCCAGAGACTGTTGGCGCAAGGGCTGGATGTGAACCAACACTTTCAGGGTGACCGTCCGTTGCCGGCGGCCGTTGACCGGGGGCGTGTCGATATCGCACGGCTTCTGGTGAAGGCTGGCGCCAACCCTAATCAGTCTGCCAGTTATTACCATGGCCAGACTCCGCTGATGATTGCCGCCACCCACCTCAACGTGCCGATGATTCGCCTGTTGCTTGAGCATGGCGCGCGGGTCGACCGCCGTGACAGGCAAGGCAGGACGGCTGTGGATTACGCTGCTCGGTTGGGAACGCAATACGAAGCCTATCGGGTACTGGCGCTGGCTTCCGATAAGAAGACGGCACTGGCAGCGCTTTTGGAACCATCCGATCGGACTCAAGCACCGGAGTCGGCGCTGATGGCGGCTGTCCTGTCGGGAGAGGCAGACAAAGTCACGGCGCAACTCGCAGTGGAAGCCCCGGACCGCGAAGATCGACGCGGTGAAACCGCTCTGTTCCACGCGCTGCGCGGCTCCCATCGCACCATCGTCGATCAGCTGCTGAATGCCGGTGCCGAGGTCAATCATCGCAACCTGCGTGGCGAAACGCCCCTGATGATAGCCAGCGAGGTAGGTGATGTGGCGCTGGTCGCCAGGCTGATCGAGGCGGGCGCGGAAGTGGATCCCGAACCGCAGGATGGCGACTCGCCGTTGATGCGCGCGATACTCAAACAGCGTTACGCCGTAGCGGAGCGGTTGCTGCTGGCTGGGGCGGATCCGAAGCGCAATGCGCACGGCGCGTTGATTGCGCTGGTGAGCGCCCCGTCGGCCCCTCCGGCAGCGTTGCTTGAGAAGTTGCTGGCTCGTGGCGCGGACAGCAACGCCAGCGATCGCAGCGGAGTTTCGGCCCTGGTGGTTGCAATGCGTTTGGGGCACATCGAGGCAGCCAAGAGCCTGCTTGCGCATGGCGCCAGGGCCGGAGGTGACGCGAAAGGCAGCGCGTTGCCCATCGTGATGGCGGCAGAGCGCGGGGATACGGAGTTGGTACGCTCGCTGCTGGAGGCCGGTGCCGATGCCAGTTCGCCTGACCGCGAAGGCCGCACCGCGTTGCACGCCGCGGTCGATCAGCGCTCGTTCGGCACCGTGAAGCTGCTCCTGCAGGCCGGCGCCGATCCGCACCGCGAAGATGTCCAGGGCATTTCGCCGCGGAAAATCGCAGCGGCCAAATACTACCAGCACATCCTGAATCTCATCGACGCTCCAGTGCGCAGATAAACAGCGTCGATGCGGCGCTACCCGAGCTGCGATCTGTTGAGGGCCTGATCGATATCCCACAGGATGTCGTCGCAGGTCTCGAGCCCCACCGAGATTCGAATCATTCCGGGTGTAACTCCGGCGTTACGCTGCTGCTCTTCGCTGAGCTGGCGGTGGGTCGTCGAAGCCGGATGGATCACCAGGGTTTTGGCATCGCCGACATTGGCGAGATGACTGAGGAACTGGCAAGCCTCGATAAAGCGCTCCCCCGCTGCGGCGCCGCCTTTGATCTCGAAGGTGAGGATGGCGCTGGGGCCGCGCGGCGTGTATTTGCGTGCCAGTTCGTGATACGGATTGTTCTTCAGTCCCGGGTAGTTGACTATTGCCACCAACGGATGGGCGTCGAGAAACTCGGCCACTTTCTGCGCGTTGTCGCAATGGCGCTCCATGCGCAGCGGCAACGTTTCCAGTCCTTGCAACATCAAAAAAGCGTTGAACGGACTCATGGCCGGGCCGTAAGTGCGCAGCGTCTCGACGCGGCATTTCATGATGAAGCCGAAGTCGCCGAAGGTTTCGAAGAAAATCACCCCGTGATAACCCCGCGAGGGTTCGGTCATCATCGGAAACCTGCCGTTGTCCCAGGGGAAACGCCCCGACTCGACGATCACGCCGCCCATGGAGGTTCCATGACCGCCCATGTACTTGGTCGCCGAGTGCACGACGATGTCGGCACCGTGCTCCAGGGGGCGACAGAGAAACGGCGTGGCGAAGGTGTTGTCGATAATCAGCGGAATGCCGGCTTGTCGAGCGATTTTTGCGACGGCTGCAATATCGAGCACATTGATACGCGGATTGCCGATGGTCTCGGCGTAGAGCGCCTTGGTCCTGGGAGTGATGGCGCGGGCGAAGTTTTCCGGGTCGTCGGGATCGACGAAAGTGGTGTTGATGCCCAGCTTGCGGAAGCTGACGTCGAACTGGGAATAGGTGCCCCCATAGAGTGTGCTGGCGGAGACCAGTTCATCGCCGGTTTCCAGCAGAGTCAGCAGGCAGGTCATCTGCGCCGACATGCCGCTGGCGGTGGCCAACGCACCGCGTCCCTCTTCCAGTGCCGCCACCCGTTCCTCGAATGCCGCGGTCGTCGGATTCATCAAGCGGGTGTAGATGTTGCCGAAGGTCTGCAGGTTGAAGAGGCTTGCGGCATGGTCGGCGTCGTCGAAGACGTAGGAGGTGGTCTGGTAGATCGGCACCGCGCGCGCACCGGTGGCCGGATCGGGCACCTGGCCGGCGTGCAGGCAGAGCGTTTCAAAACCGTATTCGTGATCTGGCATAGTAACGGGTCTCATGAAAGGGCACTGAAGTCTTTTAACGCAAAGACGCAAAGGCGCAAAGTTTGCCAAGGATTTCTTCAATAGGTTTTTCTTTGCGTCCTTGGCGTCTCTGCGACTTTGCGTTAAAAGAACTCAATGCTCTCACAAGCAGTTTCAATTGGCGATGTAACGCGGCCGTTTGGCGGAGATGACGCGGGTGTTGATGCCGATGAAATTGAGTCCGCCAAAGAGTCGCGCGTGCTCGATCTTCATGCAGCGGTCTTCGACCACCTCCAGACCGAGTTCGAGCGCCTCGCGCGCGGCTCGCTCGTTGATCACCCCAAGCTGCATCCAGAACACTTTGGCGCCGATCGCCCTGGCCTGCGCCACCAGCGGCGGAACGTCAGCCGGTTTGCGAAACACATCGACCACATCTACCGGATCGGGGATGTCCGCCAGGCTCGGGTAGCACTTCTCGCCCAGCACCTCCGCGTACTGTGGATTGACCGGGATGATGCGGTAGCCGTGATCTTGCAGGTATTTGGCGGCAAAGTAACTGGGACGATTCCAATTGGCCGAAAGCCCTACGACGGCGATGGAATGCGTGTTGGCCAGAATGTGGCGCAGACCTTCGATGTCGTCTGTAATCTCCGGTTGGCTCATGATTGCTCCCTTTTTTCGCGATCCATTTCGCGCAGCTCGGTGCGCCGCACTTTGCCGGTGGTGGTCAGCGGTAGCCGGGCAATATATTCGATCTCGCGCGGGTATTCATAGGCGGCGAGCCGGTTCTTGACGACCGATTGGATCTCGCGGGTGAGTTCTGCGCTGGGTTGAACCCCCTCCGTCAATACCAGATAGGCTTTGACGATGCTGCCGCGTAACGCGTCCGGGGCGCCGATTACCGCGGCCTGCGCGACGGCGGGATGCTTGAGCAGGCAGTCTTCGATCTCGCCGGGGCCAATACGGTATCCGGCGCTGGAGATGACGTCATCGTTACGGCCGACGAACCAGAGATAGCCATCCTCGTCACGGTAGCCGGCGTCCCCGGTCAGAAACCATTCGCCGACGCATTTCTTGCGCGTCGCCTCCGCGTTTTCCCAATAGCCGAGAAACATCACCGGATCGTCGCGGCGCGCGGCCAGCTCGCCGATTTCACCCACGTGCATGGGGCGACCCTCGGGGTCGATGACGTCCACCCAGTGACCGGGATAGGGGCGTCCCATGGAGCCCGGTTTTACAGGCAGCACCGCGCTGCAGTTGCCCACCAGGTAGTTGAACTCGGTCTGCCCCCACATCTCGTTGACCGGCACCCGCAGGGTGTCCTGCGCCCATTCGATGAGGTGTTCGCCCACCTGCTCGCCGGCGGACATGATTGCCCGCAGGCTGAGTTCGTAACGGTCGATATGGGGCACCTGCATCAGCATCTTCATGGCGGTCGGAGGAATAAAGCTGTTGTTCACGCCGTATTTCGCCATCAGCCCCAGGGCGCGCTCCGGATCGAAAGCGCCTTTGCCCTCGAAGGCCAGGATCGGTTTCCCGTAGTACCAGGTCGGCAGTAAGGCGTCCATGAGTCCACCGGTCCATGCCCAATCGGCTGGTGTCCAGAACAGCCCTCCGGTTTGTCCGTAGAAATTCTGTGACAGCTCGAAACCGGGGAGATTGCCGATCAACGAACGGTGTGCAATCAGCGCTCCTTTGGGCGGTCCTGTGGTCCCGGAGGTGTAGATGAGCAGCGCCGGGTCATCGGCGGTGGTGACCACGTCGGTTGGTGTCGTAGCCCCTTCGCGCAGTGTTTCCCAGAAACTACCCGTCTCCGGCGGGTCGCCGCAGACCAGTACCGACTGCAATCTGGGCAGGCGCGGATGTATTCCCTCGATGACCGGAAGTCGCGCGGCATCGGTGATCACCACTCGCGCGCCGCTGTTGGTCAACCGATACTCGAGTGCATCCGGGCCGAAGAGGATGGAGAGTGGCAATGCCACCGCGCCGATGGCGTAGATCGCCGTATGCGCGATGGCTGTCTCGGGCCGTTGCGAAAGGATGATGGCGACACGGTCGCCGCGCTCCACCCCCATCGCCTGGAGGGCGTTGGCCAGGCGCCGGGCATGATCACGAATCTGACCGAAGGTGTGGCGCGTCTCGTCTCCCTGGGCGTTTTCATAGAAGACGGCCACTGCGTCGTCAGCTGCGCCATTGGTGAAACAGGTCGCCTGGGCTATGTTGAATTCGCGGGGAATGTCCCAGCGGAAATTGTCGCGCAATGCATCGAAATCACCGGTACTAGGGTCGAGTAGAGCCATCGGTCGCTCCCGCTGATTACTCTCCTGTAGGGTATTGCCGCACCTAACTCTTGTGTTTCTTTTTTGCTGGACTGACCAACGCTTCCCCCTCGATGAGTTGCACATCGTCCTGGTTGTAGCAACAGGTGCGCAGCGTCACCCGGTTTTTCTCCGCGTTGATGTCGATCACTTCCACCTCGGCGCGCACCGTGTCGCCAATATGGACAGGGGCGAGAAACTTGACCTGCTGGCTGATGTAGATCGCGCCCGGCCCCGGCAGCTGCATGGCCAGCACCGTCGAGATGAAGCCGGTTACCAGCATGCCGTGAGCGATGCGGCCCTTGAAAGCCGTCTTGGCCGCGTAGACTTCATTGATGTGGGCCGGGTTCATGTCACCGGTAATGCCTGCAAACAGGTAGACATCGCTCTCGCTGATTGTCTTTTCAAAGACAGACTTTTCGCCGATGGAGAGTTCTTCTACCGTCTTTCCCAGTTTCATCCGATACTCCTCCTAGTTGAAGATGATTCTTATTTGACGCTTACGCAAACGGAGTGTGAGAATACCCGCTTGTTCGGGAAATACCTAGCATACCCGAGGCGGTTTAGCGACGGGGTGCCGGCGAGATATCCCGCGGTTCAACACCCGAACAGGCCCTGCGGAGGTCCCCATGCCGAAAGCCAAAGTCGCGGCCCATCCCGGTGCCCTCAGAGAACACGCCAAAGCACGTAACCTGCGCTTCGTTACGGCGGCCAGTCTTTTCGACGGCCACGACGCTTCCATCAACATCATGCGCCGTATCCTGCAGGCGGCAGGCGCCGAGGTGATCCATCTGGGTCATAATCGCTCGGTAGAGGAGATCGTCAACGCGGCCCTCCAGGAAGATGCCCACGCCATTGCTATCAGCTCCTACCAGGGCGGTCACGTAGAGTATCTCAAGTATATGGTCGAGATGCTGCGCGAGCGCGACGGCGCCGACATCCGCGTCTTCGCCGGTGGTGGCGGTGTGATCGTTCCCGCGGAAATCAAGGAACTCGAAAGCGCAGGGGTGACCCGCATCTACTCGCCTGAGGACGGCCAGAAGATGGGTCTGCAGGGCATGATCGACGATATGCTGAGCCGCAGTGATTTCGATCCCGGTGCCCGCGCACCGGATGACCTCAGCGCGATACTTGCCGGCGATCGACGCGCCTTGTCACGAGCCATTACCGCCCTGGAGAACGGCACGGCGGCCAAGTCACTTCTGGCGGCGCTGCACGAAGCGACCGCAGCGCAGCGTCTATCGGTGCCGGTGCTGGGGATCACCGGAACGGGGGGTTCGGGTAAATCGTCCTTGACGGACGAGCTGATCAGACGCTTTCGCTTCGATCAGCACGATCGGCTGAAGATCGCCATCCTCGCGGTCGATCCCACCCGCCGCAAGACCGGCGGCGCGCTGCTCGGTGATCGCATCCGTATGAACGCCATCGATGCACCCAATATCTATCTGCGCTCCATCGCCACGCGCGATACCAGGGGCGAGCTGCCTGAAAGCGTCAAGGAGATCGTGGCCCTCGTAAAACTGGCGGGCTTTGATCTGGTGATTGTCGAGACACCGGGTATTGGCCAGGGTGACGCAGGCATCGTTCCCCTGGTGGATGTCGCGCTCTATGTGATGACGCCCGAGTTCGGCGCTGCCAGCCAGCTCGAAAAGATCGATATGCTCGATTTCGCCGATGCGGTGGCGATCAACAAGTTCGACCGCAAGGGTGCCGACGATGCGTTGCGCGATGTGCGTAAACAGGTACAGCGCAATCGTGAGATATTCGATCAGGCTCCGGAGGTGATGCCGGTGTTTGGCACCATTGCCAGCCGTTTCAATGACGATGGCGTTACCGCGCTCTACCAGGGTCTGGCCGAGCGTCTCAAGGAGAAAGGACTGCACCTCGAAACCGGCGCGCTGCCGGTGGTGGCGGTACGCAGCTCCACCGCGCAGGGTGCTATTGTGCCGCCGGAACGCGTCCGGTACCTGGCCGAGATCGCTGAAACGGTGCGCGATTATCGGCAGACTGCCGAAAAGCAGGCGCGAGTTGCTCGCTCTCTTCAGCAACTGAACGAGACCAAACGCTTGTTGGAAGAACGCGGCAAGGTTACCGAGAGCATCGACGAATTGATCGGTGCGCAGCGCGAGGCGCTCGATCCGCGCGCCGCGAAACTCTTGGCCCAGTGGCCGACGATAAAAGCCAGTTATGCGGGCGACGAATACGTGGTAAAAATCCGCGGCAGGGAGATTCGCACCGCGCTCAATCACACCAGTCTAAGCGGTGTCAAAGTGCCCAAGGTGGCACTACCGCGCTACGAGGATCATGGCGAGCTGCTGCGCTGGCTGCTGCTGGAGAACGTACCCGGGGCGTTTCCTTATACGGCCGGCGTTTTCGTCTTCAAGCGCGAGGGGGAAGACCCGACGCGCATGTTCGCCGGCGAGGGAGATGCCTTCCGCACCAACCGCCGTTTCAAAGCACTTTCGGAACACTCGCAGGCCAAGCGGCTGTCGACGGCTTTCGATTCGGTGACGCTCTACGGTTACGATCCTCACGAACGTCCCGATATCTACGGCAAGGTGGGTAACTCCGGCGTTTCGATCGCGACGCTCGACGATATGAAGGTGCTTTACGACGGGTTTGATCTCTGCAGCCCGTCGACGTCGGTGTCGATGACCATCAACGGCCCGGCGCCGAGCATCCTCGCGATGTTCTTCAACACTGCGATCGATCAACAGCTTGCCCGGTTCGCGACCGACAACGGGCGCGATCCCACCGATGACGAGATCGAAAAGATTCGCGAGTGGACGCTGGAGAATGTGCGCGGCACCGTGCAGGCGGACATCCTGAAAGAGGATCAGGGACAGAACACCTGTATCTTCTCCACCGAGTTTGCGCTGCGCATGATGGCCGATATCCAGGAGTACTTCGTGCACCAACGGGTGCGCAATTTCTATTCGGTCTCCATCTCCGGATATCACATCGCCGAGGCGGGCGCGAATCCCATCAGTCAGCTGGCCTTCACATTGGCCAACGGCTTCACTTATGTCGAAGCCTATTTGGCGCGCGGCATGCACATCGACGATTTTGCGCCCAATCTCTCGTTTTTCTTCTCCAACGGGATGGATCCGGAGTATGCCGTGCTGGGACGCGTGGCACGACGCATCTGGTCGACCACGATGCGTTTCAAATACGGCGCCAATGAACGCTCGCAAAAGCTCAAGTACCACATCCAGACCTCGGGGCGCTCGCTGCATGCGCAGGAGATGGCGTTCAACGATATTCGCACCACGCTCCAGGCGCTGATCGCGATCTATGACAACTGCAACAGCCTGCACACCAACGCCTACGATGAGGCGATCACCACGCCGACGGAGGAGTCGGTGCGCCGCGCGCTCGCTATTCAGCTGGTAATCAACAACGAGTGGGGACTGGCGTACAACGAAAATCCCAACCAGGGCAGTTTCATCATTGATGAATTGACCGATCTGGTCGAGGAAGCCGTGCTTTGCGAGTTCGAACGGATCGCCGCACGCGGCGGTGTGCTTGGCGCCATGGAGACAGGCTATCAGCGCGGCAAGATCCAGGATGAATCACTCTACTACGAACGCAAGAAACACGACGGCAGTCTGCCGATCATTGGTGTCAACACCTTTATGAACCCCAATCCACCGGGAGACCTGGTGATCGAGTTGGCACGCTCCACGGACGAGGAGAAACAGAGCCAGATCGAACGGCTGCAGCAGTTTCATCAGCGTCACGCGGATGAGGCGCCGCGGATGCTGAAGCGGCTGCAACAGGCGGCGGTCAATGACGAGAACCTCTTCGCGGTGCTCGTGGACGCGGTGCGGTGCTGTTCGTTGGGTCAGATAACCCAAGCGCTCTTTGAAGTGGGCGGGCAGTACCGTCGGAACATGTAGTGGCGGGACCGAAGCTCAGCCGGCCGGCGGTGCGGGACGTTGTTCATCGCTTTCAAAGTGCCGCAGACCCTCGACGTTGAGCACGGTGATCATGCCATAGTCCACTTTGACCAACCCGGCCGCTTCGAGGACACGTAATGCCTGGTTGACTCGCTGGCGTGAAGCGCCGGCGATATAACCCAACTCCTCTTGCGAGATCTGTACGCGCGTCTCGGCGCCGGGATAGAGGTAGGTGTTGAAGAGCGAGGCCAGTGCCCGGGCCACTCGGGCATCGGGATCCAGCAAACGATCATGTTCGACCATGCCGATGAACTGGCCGAGGCGCTCGTTGATCTGCAACAGCAGAAAGCGATTGAATGGGAAACTGTTGTCGAGCAACCAGTTGAACGTCTTTTCCGGCATAAAGACGATACGCGAATCACGCAGCGCGATGACGTCGTATTTGCGAGGTTCACCCTTCAGGACCGATCCTTCGCCAAACCAGCTCCCAGCGGGGATGCCTGCGAAAGTGACGGCCTTGCCGACATGTGAGAAGCAGTTGAGTTTGACCAGGCCGTCCAGAACGCCGATCCACGAATCCGAGGGTTTTCCTTTATGGCAGATGGAGGCGCCCGCCGGATAGGCACGCTCGATCAGGTCCGATTCCACACGCCGTCTTTGATCGCCTGTCAGATCGGCCGTCCAGGGGCTGATTGCGAGCAACTCTTCTAGGGATCGCATGATTGTCGGGGATTGTCAGCCAAATGACAGAGGAGGGAGAAATATACCCCGTATGATCGGCCGATATAAACAATCTGGCGGCTTTTGCCTGTGGACGGAGCGCAAAAACCGCACTACGAGAATAACGGTTGGGAATGACCCAACGGGGCCGATGCCCAAGCAGCAGTCTTTAGGAGGAGCTTCATTGTGTGCAGTTCCGCACCTGCCTGTCAGCAGATTGCCGTGCTCTTGAATCGCACCCGTGCCGAGTTTGCGCTTCCGGCAACCTTTACTGCATTGCAGCATAGCCGGATGGGCAGGCAATGAGCGTTCAACGGGTCGGCGTGGTCGGGGCTGGAACGATGGGCCATGGTATCGCTCAGGTATTCGCCGCTGCGGGTATTCCGGTAGTCCTGCAGGATACGACTGCGGAGCGTGCGGCAGCAGGCATCGCTCGTATCAGCAAAAATCTCGATCGCCTGATCGAAAAAGAGAAGATGGTCGCCTCCGAGAAGGCCGTGATTCTGACGCGGTTATCGGCGACGCATGATTTGCAGCAGATGGAATCTGTAGACCTCGTCATTGAGGCTGCTTCCGAGAACCAGGCGATCAAACTCGAACTCTTCCGGGCGCTCGATGGAATATGTCCGGCGCATGCCGTACTGGCCACCAATACTTCCTCAATTTCGATTACCAAAATTGCCGCTGCCACGCAGCGCGCCGAGCGCGTGATTGGCATGCACTTCATGAACCCGGTACCGGTGATGAAGCTGGTGGAGATTATCCGTGGCATGCGTACCGGCGATGAGGTGTATCGCCTGGTTCACGGGCTTACGGAGAAGCTTGGCAAGGTGCCGGTCGCGGTGAACGACAGTCCCGGGTTCGTAGCCAATCGCATCCTGATGCCAATGATCAACGAAGCGATTTTCACGCTTTCCGAAAACATCGCGACTGCGGAGGGAATCGATGCGGTGATGATGCTGGGGATGAATCACCCCATGGGGCCGCTGGCTCTGGCGGATCTTATTGGCCTGGATACCTGTTTGGCGATTCTTGAGGTGCTGCACGAAGAGTTGGGCGATCCCAAGTACCGCCCCTGCCCGCTGCTGCGCAAGATGGTGGATGCCGGCCTGCTGGGGAGAAAATCAGGCCGTGGGTTCTACACTTACAAAACCTGACCGACCGATGCCCGATTGGGCCAGATAACAGACTATGGCGTATCAGAACATTCTTCTCGAAGCGATCGAAGCCGGTATTTACCGGCTGACGGTCAATCGCCCCAAGGCATTGAACGCGTTGAATCAGGAGACGCTTGAAGAAATCGGCGCCGCAGTCGCCGCCGTGGGTGACAAGGCGGATGCGCGGGTTCTGCTGGTTACGGGCGCGGGCGACAAGGCGTTCGTTGCGGGTGCGGATATCTCGCGTATGCAGGCGATGAGCGCCTTGCAGGGCAAGGCCTTTTCCGAACTCGGGTTGCGCACCTGCCGCAGTCTGGAACTTCTCCCCCTGCCGACGATCGCTGTGGTCAACGGCTATGCCCTCGGGGGCGGCACAGAACTGGCAATGAGCTGTGATTGGATCTATGCCAGCACACGTGCGGTTTTCGGCCAGCCCGAAGTCAATTTGGGGGTGACACCCGGTTTTGGTGGCACGCAGCGCCTCACCCGGCTGGTCGGCCGTGCAGTGGCCATGGAGATGGTCACGACCGGACGCCAGGTCACGGCGGACGAGGCGAAGAGTATCGGACTGGTCAATCGGGTGGTGGCCCCCGATCAGCTCATGGAGGCGGCGCTGGAGAGTGCGCGGCTGGTGGCAAGTCGCGGGCCGGTGGCCGTACGACTCGCCAAAGAGGCGATTCAGCGTGGACAGGATCTGGAGCTGGATGCGGCATTGGTGCTGGAGAGCGACGCATTCGGCCTCTGTTTCGCTACCGACGATCAGAAAGAGGGGATGGCCGCGTTTCTGGAGAAACGCACCCCTGAGTTTAAAGGGCGTTGACGGGAGCGGCGCGCTATAGTTAAGCGGATCGGCATCGAGAACAGCTACCCCGGGGGATGAATTCATGACTATCAAGGACATTCTTGTTCATGTGGATCGATCGGAGCGCAGTCGTGCCCGAGTGGATATCGCGATGCAGCTCGCTCAGCTGCACGGTGCCCACCTGACCGGGTTATTCGCGGAAGCGCACACGCCGGTATCCGATTTCGCACCCAGTCATTTGTCGCCGGGTGACACCGGGGATGTGCAGCAGACGGGCGAGGCGTGGGGCCAGCGATTCCAGGAACAGGCTCGAAAAATGGAAGTCAGTGCCGAGTGGCGCCAGATTAACCAAAACTCGTTGAGTGCCAACGACCTGATCGAGCAGGTGATTCTCCATGGCCGCTACACTGATCTGGTGATCGTCGGACAGAACGATCCGGATCATAACACCGGCAGCGTGCCGGGTGATCTCCCCGATCGAGTGGTTATCGGCGTGGGACGCCCGGTGCTGGTGGTGCCGTACAGTGGCGACTTCGATCTCACCACCGTGCGTGCCATGGTGGCCTGGAACGGGGGGCGCGAAGCCGTGCGTGGAGTCAACGATGCGCTGCCGTTTCTGGAGCGCGCGACAAAGGTGTTGGTGATGGCGGTCAATCCTGAGGCTGGCACTGGCCACGGCGATATCCCGTGCGCCGATATCTGTACGCATCTGGCGCGCCATGGGGTAAAAGCTGAAGCGCAACATGTCAACGCGCCGGATGTGCGCGTGGGGGATGTGCTGTTGTCACGCGCGGCGGACGAGGGGGTTAACCTGCTGGTTTCCGGCGCCTACCAGAAATCGCGCATGCGCGAGATGATGCTGGGCGGGGTGACCCGTCACCTTTTGGAGCAGATGACCGTTCCCGTATTGATGTCGCGCTAAGGAGAAACAGGCTTGCCGGTGGAGGCCGGGTGCCCGCCGCACACTAGAGAATTTAGACTTCCGCGACGCCAATGGCGACCAGGAAGCAGAATGAGAAGAGCAGAATGGTTCGAGTCTGACGGCGTAGCAGCCCAGCAGAATCGTGATCGACTTTTGAGGAGGCTCTGAGGCGCGCCGCGCGATTGTGCGGCAAGGCGCCGAAGACGTGGAGGTAAAATGACTGCCGATACGCAACGGCGAGGGACTGAACAGGTGGTGCTTGCGCCCGAATCTATGGATACGTTTCCCAAACTTCTTGCGCACCATGCACAGGTGCGAGGCAACCGCCCGGCCATGCGCGAGAAGAATCTCGGCATCTGGCAGTCGTGGACCTGGAAGGAGGTTGCGGACGAGGTGGCGGCCCTGGCGGGCGGTCTGGCCGCCATGGGTTTTAAGCGGGGCGACAAGCTCGCCATCATCGGGGATAACCGTCCGCGGCTCTATTGGGGGTTTACCGCGGCCCAGAGTCTCGGCGGTGTGCCGGTGCCTCTTTATCAGGATGCCGTGGCCGAGGAGATGGCCTACGTACTGGATGACGCGGACGTGCGTTTCGCCCTGGTGGAGGACCAGGAGCAGACTGACAAGCTGCTGGAGATGAAGGAGGTTTGCCCCAAGATCGAAACGATCATTTACGCCGATCCTCGCGGTTTGCGTGATTACAAGCAACCGTATGTAAAGAGCATCGATGATGTCCAGAAGCGGGGCAGAGAATTTCTGGAGAAAAATCCTGGATACACCCAGGCGGAAGTCGCAAAAGGCGAGAGCAGCGATATTGCCGTTATTCTCTACACCTCGGGTACTACCGGCAAACCAAAAGGCGTGTGCCAGACCCACTACGCCTTTATTCAATCGGCGCGCGGCGGTTGCGAATTCGATCGTTTAGGTCCGAACGACACCATACTCTCCTATCTGCCTATGGCTTGGGTGGGCGATTATCTTTTCTCCAACGCCCAGGCACTGCTGGCCGGGTTCAGCATCAACTGCCCTGAATCGAGCAATACGGTGATGACGGATCTGCGTGAAATTGGCCCCAGCTACTATTTCGCCCCGCCGAGTATCTACGAGAACCTGTTAACGCAGGTGATGATTCGCATGGAGGACGCCAGCGCGATCAAACGCAGCCTGTTCAACTATTTCCTCGGTGTGGCTCGTCGCTGCGGCGCCGAATTATTGGCAGGGTCCAAAGAGGTTTCAACAAAAGATCGCCTGTTATATGCCATTGGTGATCTGCTGGTTTATGCGCCGCTGCGCAATGTCCTGGGCATGAGCAGGATTCGAGTTGCCTACACCGCGGGAGCGGCTATCGGTCCGGATCTGTTTCGTTTCTATCGCTCGTTAGGAGTCAATCTGAAACAGCTGTACGGGTCTACCGAAACGTGTGCGTATGTTTGTCTGCAGCCAGATGGTGAGGTGAAACTGGATACCGTGGGCGTACCGGCGCCGGGCGTTGAGGTTGAGATATCCGGCAACGGTGAGGTGCTGGTCAACGGGCCCATGCTGTTTGCCGGGTACTACAAGCGCAAGGATGCGACAACGGAGACGATGGACGCACGGGGTTTCTTCAAGACCGGGGATGCAGGATTACTGGACGAAGACGGCCACTTGAAGATCATCGACCGCGCAAAGGATGTCGGCAAGTTGGCCAGCGGTGCGGTGTTCGCTCCCAACTATATCGAGAACAAGCTCAAGTTCTTTCCACACATCAAGGAGGCGGTTGCGTTCGGTCATGATCGGGACAAGGTATGCGTATTCATCAACATAGATCTCGAATCGGTGGGCAACTGGGCTGAAAAGCGTGGTTTGGCCTATTCCGGCTATACCGATCTGGCGGGCAAGAAAGAGGTCTACGACATCATCGGGCAGTGTATCGATGAGGTGAACGAACAGCTGGTAGAGGACCCCTTGCTGAGCGAATCACAGGTTCACAGGTTTCTCATCCTGCACAAAGAACTGGATCCGGATGATGACGAACTGACAAGGACGCGTAAAGTGCGGCGCGGGTTTGTCGCCGAGAAGTACGCCGTTCTGGTCGACGCGCTTTATAGCGCTCGTAATGAATGTCATATAGTCACCGAAGTGAAATTCGAAGACGGGCGTCGCGGCACGATCGAAGCCAATTTACAAATTCGGGATGCCCGCGTTGCTCCGGCAAAACCCGAGCTACGCAAGGCGAGCTAGGGGGGAAAGCGAATGAACAGGGCATTTCCCATCGGCGATACCATGCTGGCGGTAGAGGATATTTCACTCTCCTTCGGCGGCGTGCGGGCGCTTGCCAATGTGAGCTTTGATGTTCCCAAACATTCTATCGTCGGCATCATCGGTCCCAACGGTGCCGGTAAAAGTTCGATGCTCAACGTGATCAATGGATTCTACAAGGCCCAGGGAGGTCACATCACATTCAAAGGCAAAAAACGCCGGTACATGCACCCACACGAGGCGGCCCGGAACGGCGTGGCGCGCACGTTTCAGAATATTGCGCTGTTCAAGGGCATGAGCGTGCTCGACAACATCATGACCGGACGCACCCTCAAGATGCGCTCCAACCTGTTGGCGCAGGCATTCTACCTGGGTCCGGCGAAACGCGAAGAGATCGAGCATCGTCGGGTCGTCGAAGAGGTGATCGATTTTATGCGCATCCAGCACGTGCGCAAGACCCCGGTCGGCCGTCTACCCTATGGGATGCAGAAGCGTGTCGAATTAGCGCGAGCCTTGGCGGCCGAGCCGGAGTTGCTGTTGCTCGATGAGCCTATGGCTGGCATGAACACCGAAGAAAAAGAGGACATGGTGCGCTATATCCTCGATGTCAACGAGGAGTTTGGTACTACGATCATCCTCATCGAACACGATATGGGCGTGGTCATGGATGTGTGCGATCAGGTGGTGGTGCTCGATTATGGCGGCAAAATTGCCGATGGTACTCCCGACGAGGTGCAGAAGACCCAGGCTGTGATCGATGCCTATCTTGGTGTTCCGCACGATTGACCTGTTTAGTGAACTGAGGCGAGGCGTATGCTCTTCTTTCTCGAAGCAACCATAAGCGGGCTGACAGCCGGGGTTATGTACGCCCTCGTGGCGCTGGGGTTCGTGCTCATCTTTAAAGCTTCCGGTGTGTTTAACTTCGCTCAGGGTGTCATGGCGCTCTTTGCCGGCCTGACGCTGGTCGGGTTCATGGATGAGTTTGGTATGCCGGTCTGGCTGGCGCTGATCAGTACCGTTGGCGTGATGATCGGGTTGGCGTGGCTGATTGAACGGTTGGTGCTGCGTAAACTGGTCAATCAGGAGCACATCATTCTGTTCATGGCAACCCTGGGGCTTACCTATGTCTTGGAGGGCATGGGCGACATTTTGTGGGGCTCCGATGTCAAATTGTTGGACATAGGATTGCCGCAGGGCGCCAGCGATTGGCTCTTGGACGGCTATGGGCTCTATGTGGAGAAGTTGGAGGTCGTTGCTGCAGTCACCGGTGGTGTTCTGGTAGTGATTCTGGCGATTTTCTTTCAAAAGACGCGCATTGGACGGGCGCTGCGCGCGGTTGCCGATGATCATCAAGCGGCACTTTCCGTGGGGATTAATTTACACACCATATGGGTGATCGTCTGGTCGGTTGCCGGCGTCGTTGCGCTGGTCGCCGGGATCATGTGGGGCACCAAATCGGGCATACAGTTCTCTCTATCGCTTATTGCATTGAAAGCACTGCCGGTGCTTATGTTGGGTGGATTCACTTCGATTCCGGGAGCGATTATTGGCGGACTGATAATCGGCGTAGGCGAAAAGTGGGCTGAGATCTATATTGGTCCCATGGTGGGTGGAGCGATCGAGAACTGGTTCGCCTACATGCTGGCGCTGCTGTTCCTGCTATTTAGACCGCAGGGACTGTTTGGCGAAAAGATCATCGAACGCGTTTAGGGGAGAGGGCGGAAATGTTTTACAGAGAGGCTGGACAGTTCAAGACCTCCTACGCGGCCGATCAGGGTTTGTTGCCGATAGTCCAGGATCGTTGGTTCGTAGTGGGGTTGTTGTTGGTGGCGTTCATTGTAGTGCCCTTCATCGGCAACGATTACTGGTTCAACGCGTTGTTGACCCCCTTCCTGATCTACGCCATGGCGGCGATCGGGCTCAATATCCTGACGGGGTATTGCGGGCAGTTGTCATTGGGTACTGGCGGTTTCATGGCGGTGGGCGCCTACGCAACCTATAAATTGATGACGGCATTTCCAGAACTCAATCTGATTGTGGTAATGGTTTTGTCCGGTGGGATTACCGCGGCTGTTGGTGTTTTGTTTGGTATACCGTCGTTGCGCATCAAGGGCTTCTATCTTGCCGTGGCAACACTGGCTGCCCAGTTCTTTATTATCTGGTTGTTCAACAAAGTGCCGTGGTTTTTCAACTACAATGCATCGGGTCAGATTACCGCGCCGCCCAGCGAGATGTTTGGCATTCAAATCACCGGAGCGGAGGCGAATCCCGCGATAACTTATCTGTTTACACTGAGCGTGGTGACTGTCTTCGCGTTGACTGCCAAGAATCTGGTGCGAAGCCGGGCGGGGCGCAGCTGGATGGCGATACGGGATATGGATATTGCCGCCGAAATCATCGGTATCCGTCCCTTGATGACCAAGCTGACAGCGTTCGCGATTTCGTCATTTTACATTGGGATAGCAGGGGCGCTGCTGTTCGCCATCTGGCTGGGGTCGGCGGAGGTGACGGAGGCGTTCGGCATCGACAAATCGTTTCTGGTGTTGTTCATGATCATTATCGGTGGACTGGGCAGCATCATGGGATCATTTTTGGGCGCCGCCTTTATGATGCTGCTGCCCATCTTTCTGAAGAATTTGTTTGTCGACGGGCTAGGATTTGGTACAGGTTTTGCGGAACATGTGCAGATCACCTTGATGGGCGTGCTGATAATTTTCTTCCTGATTGTCGAGCCACACGGCCTGGCCAGATTGTGGCAGATCGGAAAAGAGAAACTGAGATTGTGGCCGTTCCCCTACTAGCGGGGCACGGGTAAGAGATTCGTCCTGACCAAGGGGTTTTAACCCCAGGGCGAGGGGTCGGAGATGCCGGCCATGTGAGCCAAAGAAGAGGAGAGCATAACGTGAAAATGACGAAACTATTGGGAGGTGCGCTCGTGGCATCGCTGTTCGCCGGTAGCGCCGCCGCCTATGAACTTACCATTCCAACCCTGGATTATCGGACGGGTCCTTATGCCCCCAACGGTATTCCTTTCGCCAATGGTTATTCGGATTACTTCACTTTGTTGAATGAGCGAGATGGCGGTATCAATGGGTCCAAAATCAATCTGGTGCCTTGTGAGACCGGCTATAACACTCAGAAGGGTGTCGAATGCTACGAAAAGACCAAGAACGAAGGTAATGGCGCGATTGTCTATCAGCCGCTATCGACAGGCATTACCTATCAGCTGATCCCCAAAGTTACAGCGGATAAGATTCCTATGTACACCATGGGCTATGGTCGAACATCGGCCGCGAACGGGAAGGTGTTCGACTGGGTATTCAATGTGCCGCTGACCTACTGGGATGGAGCTACGATCGCCATTCAGCACATCGCCGAACAGGAAGGCGGAATGGACAAGCTGAAAGGCAAGAAGATCGCGTTGGTCTATCACAACTCCGCGTACGGAAAAGAGCCGATCCGCACCCTGGAAGAGATGGAGAAAAAGTTCGGTTACACCCTGCAACTGCTGCCTGTCGATCATCCTGGCCAGGAGCAGAAGGCGACCTGGTTGCAGATCCGTCGTGAGCGTCCGGACTGGGTATTGATGTGGGGATGGGGCGTAATGAACCAGGTGGCTGTCAAAGAAGCCGCCTCGATTCGCTATCCGATGGATCATTTCATCGGGGTGTGGTGGTCGGGTTCCGAGAACGACGTGGTGCCGGCTGGAGACGCGGCGCACGGCTACAAGTCGTTGGCATTCCATGCCGCCGGTTCCGATTTCCCCTTGCACAAAGACATTCTCAAGTACGTCTATGATGCGGGCAAGGCAGTAGATGGCGATTTTCGCGATCGCGTGGGCGAGGTGCTTTACAACCGGGGTTTGATCGCGGCTGTCTGGACTGCCGAGGCTATTCGCACCGGAATGAAGATCCACAATACCAATGAGGCGACCGCGGCGATGGTCCGTGATGGTTTCGAGAACCTCGACGTTAACGTCATCCGGCTCAAGGAACTGGGTCTGGAGGGCTTCACCTATGAGGTCAAGGTGAGCTGTGCCAATCATCGCGGCCAGGGCAAGGCGGCAGTTCAACAGTGGGACGCCAAGGCAAAACGCTGGAATCTGGTCAGCAAGTTCTACCCGCCGCTCGACGACATCGTGTGGCCGCTGGTAGAGGAGGATTCCAAGAAATACGCGGAAGAAAACGGTATCACACCGCGTAGCTGCAACTAGTCGTAGGGAGTACAAGACCAGGGGCGTGTCCCCTGGTCTTGGCCCATTCTTCTCGAGGAATTCAGGATGTCGCTACCGGCCCACAGCAAAGGCGCGGATACCCAACCTGCGCCAAATACGATTTTGTCCGTCAACAATATCGAGGTGATCTACGATCACGTCATACTGGTGTTGAAGGGCGTCTCGCTTGAAGTTGAACGGGGAGGCATAGTCGCATTGCTCGGGGCCAATGGCGCCGGCAAGACGACTACCTTGAAGGCTATATCCAACTTGTTGCGCGCTGAACGTGGCGAAGTAACGAAAGGCTCCATCGAATTCGAAGGCGAAGAAATCCAACATTTAAGCCCTCACGAGCTGGTACAACGCGGCTGCATACAAGTCATGGAAGGGCGGCACTGTTTTGAGCATCTGACCGTCGAAGAGAACCTCATGACAGGTGCTTACACGAGGCGCGCGGGGCGCAAAGAGATACGCGACGATCTGGAAATGGTCTATCACTACTTTCCAAGGCTTAAGGAACGTCGTCGTTCGCAGGCAGGTTATACCTCGGGTGGCGAACAACAGATGACCGCGATAGGCCGCGCCTTGATGGCGAAGCCAAGAATGATATTGCTTGATGAGCCATCGATGGGATTGGCCCCCCAATTGGTGGAGGAGATTTTCGAGAACGTCCGCCGCCTCAATGAAGAGGAGGGGGTGAGTTTTCTGCTGGCCGAGCAGAATACCAATGCCGCCCTTCGGTACGCGAATTACGGATACATTTTGGAGACCGGACGTGTGGTGATGGACGGTGACGCAAAAACCCTGGCAGAGAATGAAGACGTCAAGGAATTCTATTTGGGCATGAGTGGCGATGAGCGCAAGAGTTTTCGTGATGTAAAACACTATCGCCGTCGTAAACGCTGGTTGAGCTGAATGCTCTGTCAAAAGGCGATAATCCGGATGGTTGTGTATCGCGCAATCCCAGGATGTCCGCCAACCCGGAATCAATCCTAAGTCCAAGGGCTGGTGGGGATGTATAGCGGCCTGGTATCACTGAAACGGAGGAAACATGGGCCATACCGGTATCTACTACGATGAACTGGAGACCCGATCTCCGGAGATGCGGGAGAATGCCCTGTTGGCCGCTCTTCCGCAGCTGGTTGCTCATGCCAAGAACAACTCACCCGCTTATGGCCGAATCCTGGAGAACATCGAACCGCAGGTAATCACGCAGCGTTCGGCATTGGCGCAATTGCCGGTTACACGTAAATCGGAGCTTTTGGTGCTGCAGAAGCAGCACCTGCCCTTTGGCGGGTTTGTAACGCAGGCCACGGGAGAGTTGGCGCGGATCTTTGTATCACCTGGACCGATCTATGATCCGGAATCACGCGCCACCGACTATTGGCGTTTTGCGCGTCCGCTCTATTCCGCGGGCTTTCGATGTGGTGACGTTATCCAGAATTGCTTCTCCTACCATTTCACTCCCGCGGCATCCATGGTCGAGGGCGGCGCCGCCGCTTTAGGGTGCGCTGTCATTCCTGCGGGTGTCGGGCAGACCGAGATGCAGGCACAAACCATTGCGGCTGTACGTCCCAAAGGTTATGTAGGAACGCCGTCTTTTCTGAAAATTATTCTCGAGAAAGGCGATGAGTTGGGATTGGATCTTTCCAGCCTCAAGCAGGGCGTTGTCTCCGCCGAACCTTTCCCTCCTTCGCTGCAACGCGAGTTCAAGGATCGAGGCATCGATGTTTACGAATGCTACGCCACCGCCGATTTGGGTATGATCGCCTACCAGACCGCCGCACGCGAGGGACTGATCGTGGAGGAGGGCGTGTTGGTGGAGATCGTCCGACCCGGCACAGGAGATCCGGTGGCAGCGGGTGAGGTGGGAGAAGTTGTCGTCACGTCTTTTAACGAAGCTTACCCGCTGATTCGTTTCGCGACAGGCGATCTCTCGGCGGCCTTGCCAGGGGTATCGCCATGCGGACGCACCAACATGCGTATCAAAGGGTGGATGGGGCGCGCAGATCAGACCACCAAGGTCAAAGGCATGTTTGTGCATCCTTCGCAAATTGCTGAAGTGCTGAGGCGCCACCCCGAAGTGCAGAAGGGTCGATTGGTGGTCGACAACGAGAATGCTCGCGATCGTATGCGGCTCAGTTGTGAAGTGGCGAGCGATGATGCGTCGCTGGCCAAAGCTATTGTTGAGACCATGCAATCCGTGTGCAAGCTGCGCGGCGAGGTCGCTTTTGTGAAACCCGGAGCCCTGCCTAATGACGGTAAGGTGATTGATGATGTCCGGACCTACGAGTAGCCGCAGGTCGAACGCTGCCTCGCGCAACTACGGTTGACCCTTGGAACGGAATTAATCATTATCGATCCACTCCCCATTCGAGGTGCCAGCATGGCGCAGGAACCCATTAGCCGTTTTCCGGTGCCGGAGCTCGCGGAGCTTCCCGAGGACATTCGCCTGACTATCGAAAAAGTCCAGGAGAAGGCCGGTTTCGTCCCCAATGTGTTTATCACACTGGCCCACCGACCCGATGAATTTCGTGCTTTTTTCGCCTATCACGATGCATTGATGCTGCGTAAAGGAGGACTGAGCAAAGCCGAACGCGAGATGATCGTCGTTGCAACCAGCGCGGCCAATCAGTGCCACTATTGCGTGGTCGCCCATGGGGCTATTCTGCGCGTCTACGCCAAAGACCCGTTGATTGCCGACCAAGTGGCGATCAACTACCGAAAGGCTCCTTTGACAGCTCGCCAAACAGCGATGCTCGATTTTGCACTGAAGGTAGCCACGTCCTCACATCTTGTTGATAATGCCGACTACGATCTGCTGCGGCGGCACGGATTCGACGACGAAGACATCTGGGATATCGGTGCAATTGTCGGTTTCTTCGCGTTGTCCAACCGGATGGCCAATCTGATCAATATGCGGCCAAACGCCGAGTTCTACGGTATGGCACGCTAATCAGTCAGGGTGAGAAACGGGGGGGCTTGTGAACGATCACGTATACAAGAAAATCGAGCTGGTCGGTACTTCGCCAGATAGCATAGAGGATGCCATCGAAAACGCCATCACGCGTGCCAACGAAACCATCCGCAATGTCCGTTGGTTTGAGGTCACCGAAACCCGGGGTACTGTTCATGACGGAGAGGTCTCCGGTTATCAGGTGACGGTAAAGATCGGATTTACTCTCGAGGAGTAGCTAGCCCTGCGGCGGCGGGCCGGTATCGAATGCACGGGATTACCCGCAGTGGTGATATGAGCACCAAGGGCGAGAGTCTTCGTGAGTCAGCAGGCCACAGAAGGGCGTGCGCGGCGCCAATGGCATCAGGCTAGCGGGTCGGATTGCGATTAATTGACGTTAACGTAAACGACAGTATACTGGCGGCTGCGGATTATCGGGGCAGTAAGCGGACCGCCACGCGCTTAGTTGTGCCGTTAGTGATTACCTATAAGAAACAAGACGTTAAGAGTCAGTATCAGAGGATCTGCCATGAAAGTGCTGGTCGCGGTAAAGCGGGTGATTGATTTCAACGTAAAAGTGCGGGTGAAGGGCGACGAGAGCGGCGTAGAGCTGACCAACGTGAAAATGGCTTTGAATCCTTTTGACGAAATCGCCATTGAGGAGGCGGTGAGGCTGAAGGAAGCCGGCACAGCCACCGAGGTGATCATTGTTTCGGCCGGCGAGCCCAAGGCCCAGGAACAGATCCGTACCGCGCTCGCGCTGGGCGGAGATCGTGGGATTCATATCGCGGCCGACGTCGAACTCCAGCCTCTGGCCGTAGCAAAACTCCTCAAGGCTGTGATCGAACGCGAAAACCCCGAACTGGTGATTCTCGGCAAACAGGCTATCGATGACGATGCCAACCAGACCGGACAAATGCTGGCTGCGCTCCTGAACTGGCCGCAAGGCACCTTCGCCTCCAAGTTAGTACTGCAGGGCGGCGAGGCAACCGTGACCCGCGAGATCGATGGCGGCTTGGAAACTGTGGCCCTGAAACTCCCTGCGGTGATCACGGTTGATTTAAGACTCAACGAGCCCCGTTACGCCAGTCTTCCTAACATTATGAAGGCCAAGAAAAAGCCGCTCGATACCCTGACCATAGATGAACTCGGTGTGGATGTCGCTCCGCGGCACACCACGCTCAAGGTGACTGAACCGCCGAAGCGCGCCGGAGGTGCGAAAGTAGCCGATGTCGCCGAGTTGCTCGATAAACTCAAGAGCGAAGCGAAAGTCTTATGAACCCAGGTCCTGCCCCTGGGTGTTGAAAGCAGATTTAGTTTGAGGAACGACTCATGAGCATTCTGGTCATTGCCGAACACGATAACCAAAGCCTCAAGCCCGCCACCGCGCACACGGTCGGCGCGGCTACCCAGCTGGGGGAAAACGTCACCGTTCTGGTCGCCGGCAGGGATTGCGGTATGGCTGCCGGGCAGGCGGCGCAGCTGCAAGGTGTTGCGCGGGTTTTGAGTGTCGACGATGCGGCTTACGAGCACCCGTTGGCGGAAACGTTTACGCCGCTGATTAGTGGGCTCGTATCCGACTATCAGTATCTTCTGGCACCTGCGACTACCTTTGGCAAGAACCTCCTGCCTCGTGTCGCGGCTCTCCTGGATGTGGCAATGCTGTCGGAGGTGATCGGTATCGACGGACCCGATACCTTTCGCCGCCCCATCTACGCCGGCAATGCCATTGCGACCGTCAAGACGGCGGATCCGCTCAAGGTGATGACCATTCGGGCGACCGCCTTCGATGCCGCGCAGCCGGGTAATAGTGCCCCGATCGAATCGATCGGGGCGCAAGAGCCCGCCGACAGCTCGCGCTTTGTCGATCACCAGCTGACCGAAAGCGCCCGCCCCGAACTCACCGAAGCAAAGATTATCGTCTCCGGAGGTCGCGGGGTCGGAAGCGGCGAGAATTTCAGCATAATCGAAGCACTGGCCGATAAGCTGGGAGCCGCGGTGGGCGCCAGCCGCGCGGCGGTGGACGCCGGGTTCGTTCCCAATGACTACCAGGTGGGGCAGACCGGCAAAATTGTTGCGCCGGAGCTCTATATCGCGGTGGGTATCTCGGGGGCTATTCAGCATTTGGCGGGAATGAAGGACAGCAAGGTAATTGTGGCGATCAATAAGGATGAGGAGGCACCGATTTTCCAGATCGCCGATTACGGTTTGGTTGCCGACCTGTTCCAGGCGGTGCCGGAGTTCACCGAAAAACTCGGCTGATTGTAACCGCTCTCCATGAGGGGTGATCTGCTTGAAGGTGTTCGCGTACTTGATCTGACCCGGCTGCTCCCCGGTCCTCTTTGCACACAACATTTGGCTGATTTGGGCGCTGATGTCATCAAGATCGAGGATACCCACGGTGGCGATTATGGCCGCCATGGCCTCGGCACTGGCGGCGACACCGATCCGGACTATTTTGCGACGGTCAATCGCGGCAAACGGAGCCTGGCACTCGATCTGAAACAGACCGAAGGCCGCGAGCTCTTCTGTAAGCTTGCCCGCACGGCGGATATCGTGGTCGAAGGATTTCGCCCTGGCGTGATGGAACGGTTGGGTATCGGTTACGCTTCCCTGCAGCAGATCAACTCAAAGATCGTCTTTTGCTCCATTTCCGGTTATGGACAAACAGGTCCCTACCGGAACCGGGCTGGGCACGATCTTAATTACTGCGCTTTGACGGGGATGATCGATCAAACCGGGCAGCCTGCCAGCGATCCTGTTATTCCGGCCTTCCAGATCGCCGATCTTGCCGGTGGTACCCTGACCGCCCTGGCAACTCTGTTGGCAGCTCTGTACAAGGCGCAGCGCAGCGGACGTGGGTGTCATATCGATGTGGCAATGGCCGATAGCGTCATGGCGCATTCCATACTCTCGCTGGCGGTAAACCAGTCGGTCTCTGTTGAGCAGGGTCGTGGCCAGGGCGCGTTGAACGGTGGTCTGCCGTGCTATGGCGTCTACCGGACCGCGGATGGACGCCACCTGGCGGTGGCGGCGCTGGAACGCAAATTCTGGGAGCGGATGTGCCATCAGATCGAACGGCCCGATCTGATAGAGCGTCATTCGGCTTCCGGCACGGATGCGCAACTGGTGCGCGGTGAACTCGAAAAGGCGTTTGGGCGCCGTACCCTCAAAGAATGGCTGGATCTGTTCGATGATGCCGATTGTTGTGTCAGCCCCGTACTGCGCTTCGATGAAGCCCTCGAACATCCGCAGTTCATCGCCCGCGCGCTATTCAACAGGGATACATCCGGCAGCGTCCGCAGTTTTGGATTTCCCGCTGTCATCGATGGACAGCGATACTCGGCAGAATGCGCGGCACCCACCTACGCGCAGCATGGTCGTGCCATCGTCGGTGAACTCGGTTATTCAGATGAGCAGATCACTGCGCTGATCGATTCAGGCGTGATCAGACTCGCTGGCCGCCAGGGCGAAAGCTAGTCCTGAGCCACATCAACCCGCCCGGTGCCTGGAGAGAGGCCTGAGCGGCGAGTGAACCGTCCTTTCCAATCTCGAAGACTCCGGACACCACTATCCGTTAGGGCTATATCTACATTATGGGGCCATTAGTTTAGAATGGTCCGGCGGAACGTGACAAAAGCGACCAGTGACGGTCGACGGCGATAGAGAACACTTAAAAAAGCGTTTCCGCCCGTGACCCCGTTCGAGCTGTCATTGGCAAGGCAGAGGACGGCCGCGCGTAAAAAACCATTGAGGCACGCCAGCTATGATTTTGAGCACGAATATCCGCATGTTTTTGCTTGCGGCGCGTCACCTGAGCTTTACCGTGGCAGCCCGCGAAGCATTTGTATCGCAGCCCGCCGTGACCGTGCGCATCAAGAAGCTTGAAGAGCATCTGGGCGTGGAACTGTTCACCCGTATGCCCTCGGGATTGCGGCTGACGCCGGCGGGCACCGTCTTCTACGAATACGTTCAGAAGCTGGAGATCATGGCCTCGGAGGCTCATCGCGCAGCCAAGGACATAGCTGAAGGTGATGAGGCGCATCTCTATCTGGGTGCCAATCGTAGCGCCACTTCGTACATGCTGCCCGGACTCCTGGTAACGTTTCGTCGCGAGCACGAGCGAGTGCGCATCCGTACCGAAGTCGAGTCATCCGACAAGCTGTTGGAGCGCTTGTTCGCCGGTTATCTGGATGCGGTAATCGTCGAACAGGCGGTGGATGAGGAGCGCTTTATGGTGACACCGCTGCTCAAGGACGAAGTGATAGTGATCTGTCGGGAGGATCATGAACTGGCCAGCAAGCCGTTGTGCACCCTGGAGGACTTGTGTGCATCTCCACTGATCACTCACGAGCCGGACTCCGGGACCCGGCAGTTGCTGGGAGAGCGGCTTTCGCTCGAGGAAAAAAGTGATAACGACCTGAACATCGTGATGGAGCTTCAGAGCAGCGAGTTGGTAAAGGAGATGACCGCGAAGGGTCTGGGGATAGGTCTCGTGTCAAGACTCAGCATGTCCGATCAAATGCGACCGCAAGGACTTGTGATCCGCAGCCTGGAAGGCGATCCGCTCTATCGTTTCTTCAGTCTGGTCACAACCGAGAAGGGTGCGGCGCGATCCAAGGTGCAGGATCTGATTCGCATTGCCCAGCAGATCTATACCGAGGATATGCTCTTCGAATAGGGTCGCATTGAGTTTGCGGCAGGGACCAAAACACGGCGGCGCGACCCGCCGTTTTTTTCGTTGCGTCCATCGACATCGGCATCCCTGCCATTGACCATCGTTATTCCCGGTCATATATTTCGCTTCGATGAGCGCGCGCAAAACTTCTGTAAAGTCCACCGCTGCCCAATGCCGGGTCAGGGGTCAGGTCTGGATTGAAGGGCCACATGGGGCGTTATTGGGAAACGGGCGCGTGGAACTCTTGGAACAGGTGCGTGCGGAAGGATCCATCACCGCCGCGGCACGTGCCATGGGGATGTCGTATCGCCACGCGTGGGAGTTGATCGACTCCATGAACCGACAGCCGGATGGTCCTCTGGTACTCAAGTCGGCCGGTGGCCGGGGTGGGGGTGGTGCCCACCTGACGCCGGCGGGGGAACGGGCCATCGCCGTTTTTCATGAGCTGAATACCGCGTTCCAGGAGTTCGTCGATCAACGCACGCAGATGCTCTCATTAACGCCGGATACCAACCGTGAAGTCGAAAAATGAGCGACAGCTCCGGTAGCCGGCTGACGGGGGGAAGGGTGCTCGCTGCGGTGCTGATCATGGCTGCACCGGTCCATGCCGAAAGTGCCGAGATCCGCGTTGGCGTTGCAAGCAACTTCGCTGGGGCGCTTGCCGATCTGGCTGAGGACTTCCAGCGCAGAACAGGACACCGCCTGGTGATCAGTTCGGGTTCCACCGGCAAACTCTATGCGCAGATAAAGAATGGAGCACCGTTTGACGTTTTTCTGGCTGCCGATGGAGAACGGCCGCAGCGACTCGAAGAGGAAGGTGAGAGCATAGCGGGAACACGTTTTACCTACGCCATTGGCAGACTTGTGCTCTGGAGCTCACAGCGGGATCTGGTGGAAGGGGAAGGAGAAGTGCTAACGACCAATCGATTCAAACGGTTGGCTATAGCCAATCCGGACACGGCACCCTACGGTCGCGCTGCACGGCAAGCGCTCGAAGCTCTGGGGCAATGGGAACGGCTGGAACCGCGGCTGGTGCGCGGTGAAAATATTGCGCAGACCTTCCAGTTTGTTGCCAGCGGCAATGCCGAACTGGGACTGGTGGCACTGGCCCAGACGCGGAGTTTGCGTGACGAGAGGGGGTCGGCGTGGCTCTTGCCCGCTTCACTATATCACCCGATTGAGCAGCAGGCGGTTCTCTTGAAGAGCGCGCGCGAACCAGGAGCGGCGCGCGAGCTTCTTGACTACCTGCGCAGTCCGACTGTGCGTAAATACCTGGAATCTTCCGGGTACGAAACCAAGTCCGAGTAGCGAGCAGAGACAACGGATATGGATTGGATCGCCTTCACGCTTTCGCTGCAGCTATCCCTGGCGACGACGGTGATACTGCTCTTCGTTGGAATGGCGGTTTCACGAAGTCTGGCATGGCATAACTTTATGGGGCGAAGTATCGTAGAGGCGGTGGTGGCGTTGCCGCTGGTGCTGCCCCCGACTGTATTGGGCTATTACTTGCTGGTAGCGCTGGGAGCCGGATCACCCTTTGGGCGGCTATTCCAGGCGGTGACGGGAGATACCCTCGCTTTTTCTTTCAGCGGCCTGCTGCTGGCTTCCGTCATCTACAGCTTACCGTTCGCCGTACAACCCATGCTGCGTGCGTTCGAAGCCATCCCCTTCGATCTTCGCGAGGCCGCCTGGTGCAGCGGACTAAGCCGCTGGTACACATTCTGGCGAATCGAGCTGCCACTTGCCTGGCCCGGTGTTCTCACGGCGATGGTGCTGAGTTTTGCGCATACCATGGGTGAATTCGGCGTGGTATTGATGGTGGGCGGAAATATACCGGGTGAAACCAAAACCATATCGATCGCTATCTACGATAAGGTGGAGTCGCTTGACAACACCGCCGCGGGAACCATGTCACTGGTATTGTTGATCTTCGCATTGGTCACTATCAGCCTGGTCTACATGGTGAATCGGCGCATGGATCATCGTTATGTCTGAGCCGGTGGCGCGCGAACTCTCAGTATGGCTCCGCCAACAGGGACCGATTCCACTCGATGTGGAACTGGACTGTCAACCGGGTGAACTGTTGGCGCTGGTTGGACCGTCCGGCAGCGGAAAATCAACGATACTGCGCAGCATCGCCGGGCTCTATCGCCCCCGCAGGGGGGTTGTCGAATGCGGCGGCAAGCGCTGGCTCGATACCAACCGTGGAATCGATGAAAAGCCGCAGGCGCGGCGTGTCGGGCTGATGTTTCAGCACTATGCCCTGTTTCCCCATCTCAGCGCCCTCGACAACGTGAAAGCAGCGTTGGGACATCTCCCGGAGTCGCAGCGTGATCAACGGGCTCAGGAGTTTCTGGCCCGCGTGCATCTATCCGGTATGCGAGACCGTAAACCGGGCAAACTGTCAGGGGGCGAACAGCAGCGAGTCGCGTTGGCACGAGCACTGGCTCGCGAGCCGCAGGTGCTGCTGCTCGATGAACCTTTCTCAGCCGTCGACCAGGTGACGCGCCGCAAACTACGATTGGAGTTGATGGCTCTGGTCCGCGCGCTCGACATCCCCATCATACTTGTGACGCATGATCTGGATGAAGCCTGTATGTTGGCGCAGCGCATGTGCATTCTGCGAACTGGGCGCACTCTCCAGAGCGGCGTACCCCAGGAGGTGATGAAAAGACCGCGCAACGCCGAGGTCGCCCGCCTGATGGATCTGCGCAATATTTTCCCAGGTGAAGTAGTAGCATCCGGGGACGACGGAACAACGCGCTTGAAGTGGCGCAACCAGGTATTGACCTTGCCGTACTGCAGTCGGTATCGACCGGGTGAGCCAGTGACCTGGTGTATCCCTGCCGAGCAGGTGCTGTTACATCGCCGCGATCGACCGGCTGCGCGAGGTGCACGGGAAAATCCGGTGACCGGCACGGTAGTCGAGCTCCTTACCGTCGGCGGAATATCCAGCGTACTGTTGGCGTTGGGTGAATCTGAACGGGATCGCTTGCACATGGATCTGCCGCCTCACGTGATCCAGCGCAGTCAATTGCAGCTTGGTGACACCGTCACCATGTCACTGCTCGGGGAATCCATTCACTTGATGCCCTGGCAGGAGTTGAATCCACGCAGCCGCGGCGATGGGGGCAATGTGTGATGAGTCGTTGCAGGAGTGTGATGATCGGAGTGCTGCTGCTCGCGGTTTTGGTCGGCTGCAGTCGGCCCACAACCTATAACCAGCGTATTTATGTCTTTGGCACATTGGTTGATGTGACGGTGTGGGGGATCCCTGAGGATCAGGCGCGTGCTCGGGTGGATGAGTTGGCACAGGCATTCCAAGGCATGCATACCGCCTGGCATGCGTGGCGGCCGGGTGCGCTGGGTGATCTCAATGAGGCGATTGCACAGGGACGCGATGTCGAAGTGGCCGGCGATCTCGTGCCGTTATTGCGCCAAGCCACCGATCTCTACCTGAAAAGTGACGGGCTGTTCAATCCCGCGATCGGTCGTTTGATCGCGTTATGGGGGTTTCATAAGGATGATCCTTTGGACGGTCGTCCGCCACCGGCTCCTGAGGTGGTCGCAACTCTGGTAAGCAGCGATCCGGGTATGGACGATCTAATCATTGAAGGCAATCGGGTCAGCAGCCGCAATCGTGATGTACAGGTGGATCTCGGTGGATTTGCCAAGGGTTATGCGGTGGATTGGGCAATAACCAGTCTGCGCCGCAACGGTGTCGAACACGCCATAGTCAATGCCGGTGGCGATCTACGCGCCATCGGTAGCAAGGGAGAACAACCGTGGCGCATTGGAGTACGTCATCCGCAGGGGAATGGGGTACTCGCGGCGATTGAAGTGCAAGGTGACGAAAGCATATTCACTTCGGGAAACTACGAGCGCTACAACGAGCATCAGGGTATCCGTTATCCGCACATTATCGACCCGCGTACCGGCCAACCGGTGCAGGGGGTGACCTCGGTGACCGTGATTCATCACAATGGTGCCGAAGCCGATGCCGCGGCCACGGCGCTGGTGGTGGCTGGAGTGAAAGAGTGGCCGCGTATCGCGCGCCAGATGGGAATCGATCGAGTGATGTTGGTCGAGGAGAACGGAATCGTGCACATGACGCCCGCAATGGCCGAACGGGTAGCGTTCCAAGGCCAACGCCCACCGGTACAGATCACCCCGCTGCCTTGAGTCTCTCCAAGCCGCGAATTTCATGCAGTAGGATGTTTTGGTTACCGATTGTTTGATATAAAACATCGAGAACCTATCTTAGAATCCCGCGCGTGCTGTGTTGAGCCCCAGAGGTGCGCTGGGTAGGCCCGAAGGCGCAGCCAATAGCAACGCTATTGGCAAGTCGAGAACACCGCCAGCGCACCTCTGGGGCCAACCCGAAGGGCCGGGCGCTCGTGGCTCCAGCGCGGTGTTGCGGCTCGCTCATTGGGAATGACCCAACCACGCTCGCCGCGCCTAGCGCTGGAGCCACGAGCGACCGGCACAGCTCGCGGGGGATTCTGAGATAGGTTCTAGAGTTAACCACAATGTTGCCGTACGTTCGATGTGCCCTGCGATAGCCCGGATCGAAAAGGTCGCCCATGGCCGATCTTGAATCACGACTGCTTGGCAACTTGCAGTCCACGATGCAGCAGATGGCTGATCCTTTCGGCATGCTCGAAGCCTGCTGGAGGGTGCAGAAAGCCTGGATGACGCATCCTCAGGCTCTGACTGAACAGCTCAGGGAGTTACACGCGGGTATCGCGATGCTGCAGGTCCAGGTGCAGCGCAGAATGGCTGGTCTGGATGGCGAAGATGTGATTCCGCCCGTGCCCTACGATGAGCGCTTTCAAGAGCCCGTATGGCGGGATAATCCTTGCTTCGACAATCTCAAGGAAGTCTACCTGCTCTACACCCGTTGGTTGGAAGATGCGATCTATGCATCGCCGGGAGTTTCGTGCCACGAAAGAGAGAAGGCGGGATTCCTGACCCGCCAGGTGCTCAATGCGTTGGCACCCAGTAATTTTTTCTGGACCAATCCCGCCGCGATGCTGCGTTTCCTGCAGACCGGCGGCATGAGCCTGGTCGATGGTGCAGTCAACTACCTGAAGGATTTGCGTCGCGGCACCATCCGCATGGCCGACGATACCGAGTTCGAAGTTGGCCGTAATCTGGCCACAACGCCCGGGGCCATTGTCTACCGCAACGAATTGTTTGAGTTGATTCAGTACGCCCCTGCAACCGAGACAGTGCATGAAGTGCCTATTGTTTTGGTCTCCCCATGGATCAACAAATACTATGTGCTTGATCTTGACGAGAAGAAAAGCCTGATTCGCTACCTTGTTGCACAGGGATTCACAGTGTTCGTGACCAGCTGGAAAAACCCGACCCGGGAGATGCGCGACACAACCCTTGACGACTATATGCTAAAGGGAGTTCTGCAAGCGCTAGACGTTGCGCGTTCCATTGCCAACTCGCATTTGGTGCATCTGGCTGGCTATTGCATCGGGGGAACCATCGTTGCTGCGTTGATGGCCTGGTTGAATAACGGGGGCGAAGAGGACGGCGATCAGCCGGTGTCAGCTTGGTCGCTCTTCACCACGCTGGTGGATTTCGAGCATCCCGGCGAGATTGCTGTCTTTATCGATGAACGGACCATCGAAAATCTTGAGAGCCGCATGGCCAGCCAGGGGTATCTCGACGGACAGGATATGGCGGGCTCTTTTCGCGCGCTGCGATCCAATCCCCTGGTCTGGCACTATTTCATCAACAACTACCTCCTCGGTGAGGATCCTCCCAAGCTAGACGTCCTTTTCTGGAACATGGACACCACACGTATGCCCGAAGCGATGCATTCTTTCTATCTGCGCGAGTTCTATCTGCACAATCGCTTGATCGAGAGGGATGGTGTGGAATTGGGAGGACGCGGTATCGATCTGCGCAGGATACGCCAACCCCTTTATGCTGTCGGGGCCGAGCAGGATCACATTGCACCGTGGCAAGAGACCTTCAAGATTGGTGCATTAGTGAGTGGTCCGGTGCGCTATGTACTCGCAACATCGGGCCATATCTTTGGTGTCATCAATCCCCCGGTGCAACCACCGAAGCGGCGCTACTGGGCGGCAGACCTGGATAGCGGCATAGATGCCTTGACCTGGCGTGACGCAACGTCCAAGGTGCCCGGTAGCTGGTGGGAGGATTGGATTACCTGGTTGCGTCCGAAGTGCGGCGCCATGGCTGCTCCCCCGCAACTGGGGTCGGAAGCTTACCCTGTCCTTGGCGATGCACCGGGCAGCTACGTGTTGGAGCGCTAAGTCACAGTAGTCCAAGGTGCGAAGGAAGAGGTGTTTTTCTGATGCGGGCCGTCCTCCTACAGGCATGCGCCGTTGAACGAGGATGAAGTAACGTAAAGCGGGAGTCTGTTCAAATCATGGCGCTGCAGATAAAGCAGCACAGCACAATCACCGAGTTACCTGCCCAACAGTGGGCACGCCTGCTCACCCACGACAATCCGTTTGTCAGTCACGCTTTTTTGGCTGCGCTCGAACACAACGGTTGCGTTGGTGCGGCCCTGGGTTGGCAGCCCTGCTTCCTTGGGGCGTGGGAGGATGGCGTGCTGTTTGGCGCGGTTCCCATGTATCTCAAGGAAAACTCTTACGGTGAGTTCGTCTTTGATTGGAGTTGGGCTGACGCCTACCGGCATTTCGGCAACAGCTATTACCCCAAGTTAGTGGTTGCCAGCCCTTACACACCTGCCACCGGGCCGCGACTGCTGCTCGCCGAAGATGCACCGGCCACTTTAGGTCGTCAACTCATCGATGCGGCGATTGCCGAGGCGCGAGGCAGGGGGTTGTCGTCGCTGCACTGGCTGTTCCCTGCACAGGATGAATTGCCCTTACTGGAATCCGCGGGGATGTTGCGTCGGGTGGGAGTGCAATACCACTGGCTTAACCCCGGGTATCGCGATTTTCAGGATTATCTGGATGCGCTGACGGCGGCGAAACGGAAAATGATCCGCCGCGAACGCCGCAAAGTCGCTGAACAGGGTGTCGAAATCGAACGTCGTTTTGGAAATGAGTTGTCTGATTCAGAGTGGCGCGTTGTGTATGCGCTATATGCCGAGATTTACCAGCGCAAATGGGGGTTTCCAACGCTCAATGAGACATTTTTTCGTGAGGTTGGGGAGACCATGGGCGATCAGGTCCTGGTGGTGCTCGCCTACCACGATCGACGCTGCGTAGCGGGTGCTATCGATTTCGTGGGTGGCGGGGTGCTCTACGGACGTCATTGGGGTTGCTTTGGAAATTACGACAGTCTTCATTTCGAACTCTGTTACTACCAGGGTATCGAACTTGCGATCGAGCGAGGTTTGCAGCGTTTCGAACCAGGGGCTCAGGGCGAGCATAAGATCAGTCGTGGATTTCTTCCGCAGTTTACCTGGTCGGCTCACTGGTTGGCACATCCGGGATTTCGCAGAGCGGTCGAGCGGTACCTGCGCACCGAGGCGCAGGAGATGGAACGCTACGCCGCGGAACTGAGCCAACACTCTCCGTTTCGGGAGACGCCGTAATTCAGCGCCGCGGTTGCCAATCTGCGACGCGCCGCTGGACAGCGCTTCGATCTTGTTCGGTGAGCCGGTCGCTGATCTGTTCACGTAACGCACGGGCCTGATCAGCGACTGCGCCAGAGGAATCGCTTGCGAGGGTCGCCCAGAAATAGGCGTCCGCGAGATTTTCCAGGTCATCTGCCGCGAGTTGTTCGGAGAGCAGATACTGCCCCAGCGAATGGTCCTGGACTGCCGCACGGCGAAACCAGCGTACGGCCTCGGCGCTATCCCTCTCCACGCCCCAACCCTGCCGGTAAAGGTTGCCCAAATTCACCTGCGCATCCGCGATCCCGCGGTCCGCCGCCTTGCGAAACAGAATAGCGGCCAGCGCGTAGTCGCGGCTGACACCGTTACCGGCTATGTAGAGCAATCCCAGGTTGAGTTGCGCCTCCCAAACATTCTCTTCGGCCGCCCTCCGGTACCATTCGGCGGCCGCTAGAGGGTCGCGCGTAACACCTTGTCCGCGGTCATAGAGCACTCCAAGCCCATATTGGGCGCGCGGGTAACCCTTTTCCGCAAGCGGTTCCCAGTATTCGAAGGCCTGGTTGAAGTTACCCTTTTCGGCGGCTTCGATGCCCCGGCGGAACTGGGCAGAATCGTCCGACAAGGGCCAGAAGATCAGGAGCGAAGCTGACGCGAGCGCGACGTAGAATGCCAGCGTGTAGTTGCGGGGTCGGCGCATCCAGGTTATTGGCTGTCGAGGTCGAAGCGAATTCCCTGCGCCAGTGGCAATTCGTGGCCCCAGTTGATGGTATTGGTCTGGCGGCGCATATAGGCCTTCCAGGCGTCCGATCCCGCTTCGCGTCCGCCCCCGGTCTCTTTCTCGCCGCCGAAGGCACCGCCGATCTCCGCACCCGAGGTGCCGATATTGATATTGGCAATCCCGCAGTCGCTGCCAACGCTGGAGAGAAATTGCTCGATGTGCTGGAGACGGTCCGAAAAGAGTGCCGAGGAGAGTCCCTGGCCGACCGCATTATTCATGGCGATGGCCTCTTCGAGATCCCGGTACGGGATAAGGTAGAGAATAGGAGCGAAGGTCTCCTGCTGAACCACATCCCAGTCATTGCGGGCCTTGACGATGGTGGGCTCAACGAAGTGGCCCGGTCGGTCGAGCCGGTGACCCCCGTAGAGGATCTCGCCGCCCAGCGCCCGGGCCCGTTCAATCGCATCGAGGTATCCAGCAACTGCAGCCTCGTCGATGAGCGGGCCCATCAGGGTGCCGTCCTCCAATGGATCGCCAATGCGCACCTGCTGATAGGCAATCTTCAGCCGTTGACCGAGCGTTTCGACAATCGATTCATGAGCGATGACGCGGCGGGTCGAGGTACACCGCTGCCCCGCGGTCCCGACAGCCCCGAAGACAATCGCAGGTACCGCCAGATTCAGATTGGCGGTCGCATCGACGATGACGGCGTTGTTGCCCGAGCACTCCAGCAGGGATCTGCCGTAGCGTCCGGCGACGCGCTCACCCACCATTCGGCCGACGCGACTTGAGCCAGTAAACGAGATCAGCGGCAACCGCGGGTCGTCCACCAGTTGCTGCGCCGCATCGCGAGTGGCCGGTTGATAGAGCGTGAAGATGGCGGGTAGCCGCATTTCAAGCAGCACCTCATTGCAGATGCGCTGAACGGCAATGGCGCAAAGCGGGGTTTTTTCGGACGGTTTCCAGATCAATGTATTGCCGCATACCGCCGCGATAAAGGCATTCCAGGACCAGACCGCCACAGGAAAATTGAACGCGGTGATCACCCCGATCGGACCCAGCGGATGCCACTGTTCATACATGCGATGGTGGGGTCGCTCCGAATGCATGGTGCGACCGTAGAGCATGCGTGAGAGTCCGACCGCAAAATCAGCGATGTCGATCATCTCCTGCACCTCACCGTCACCCTCAGACTTGATCTTGCCGCATTCCAGTGAGACCAGCGTGCCCAACGCGTCTTTGTGGCGTCTCAGTGCATCGCCCATGCGCCGCACGGCTTCACCGCGCTGCGGGGCCGGAACTGTTCGCCACTGCCGGAACGCTGCTTGGGCGGAGCGAACGATGGTGTCGTAATCCTCTTGCCGGGCGCACAGCACCTTGGCCAAAGGTTGCCCGGTGGCGGGAGAGCAGGAGATCAAGGGTTGCCGGCCCACACCCCCCAACCAGGTATCGGGATGGGTGCAGCTACCCGGGTTGGATTCCCGGATGCCTAGTGCTTTCAGTTCATTCATGCGGATTGCTCACTGGCGCTGTTGGGTATCGGTGTGTACAAGGCTATAGTCGATTCAAGCAGTCTGCTGTTCCTGCCTCTAGCCAAGGATAGTCAGCCGGTACTCCAACGTCGAAGATCGAGTGGTTTCCGAGCCAAGTATCTCAGAGACTGGGGGTGCGCGGCCTGCGATGGTGACTGTATAATGCGCGGCTTGTGCGGCGCCGGGGTTGCTCGGGGCATTCGGCGAAAGTGGCGGAACTGGTAGACGCGCAGGATTTAGGTTCCTGTGGGGTAACCCGTGAGAGTTCGAGTCTCTCCTTTCGCACCACTCTGTCCATAATTTGATGCGAAATCTGAATCTTAACTGTAGTGACCTCCCCGAGTGGCAGCGATCGGGCCGCCGGGAGATTACCTGCAGATATCAAGGTGACTGGCTGAACAGCCTGTCGAGCGAACCCGCAATTCACGTGGCCCACCGCCACACCAAGTTGAGGTTTTCAGTATGGAAGTTACGGTTGAAACAACCGCAGGTCTGGAACGGCGCATCAAGGTTCAGGTGCCGGCCGAGCGTATTGATTCAGAAGTCGAGGATCGCCTGAAGAACCTTCGGGGTCGGGCCAAAATCGATGGATTTCGACCGGGTAAGGTACCGCTGTCGGTGGTCCGCAGCAAATTTGGCAGTCAGGTGCGCCAGGAAGTGCTTGGCGAAGTGCTGCAATCATCGTTCTACGAGGCCGT
Organism: Pseudomonadota bacterium; assembly: GCA_008501635.1. NCBI lineage: Bacteria > Pseudomonadati > Pseudomonadota > Pseudomonadota bacterium. Next base: position 8,861 of record QQUJ01000016.1, on the reverse strand, counting down.
CACCCAGGAGAAGCTTCGCCCGGTGGGAGGTCCACGGATCGACCCCCAGGTGATGGAGCCGGGCAAGGCGCTGGAGTATACGGCGGAATTTGAGGTTTATCCCGAGATCGAAATTGGCGATATCGCGGCGATAACCATCAAGCGCCCCCAGGTGGAGGTCGGAGACAGTGATATCGACAAAGTGATCGATCGCCTGCGCAAGCAACGCATTGAGTGGCAACCGGTCGAGCGGGACGCGCAGGACGAGGATCGAATCAAGCTGAATTTTATCGGTACTATCGATGGTGAGGAGTTCGCAGGCGGTAAAGGCAATGACGTGCCCCTGGTGCTGGGATCCGGGTCGTTCATTCCCGGATTCGAGGAGCAGTTGCGCGGAGCCGGTAAGGGCGATCAGAAGACGATCGAAGTCCGATTCCCGGATGACTACCATGCTAAGGATCTGGCCGGCAAGACCGCCCGCTTCGCGACCGAAATTCTGGAGGTGGCAGAACCCAAACTGCCCGAACTCGATGACGAGTTTGTCAAAGGGTTTCAGATTGCGGACGGAAGCCTCGAGAGTTTTCGCGCCGAGATCAAGCAGAACATGGAGCGCGAACTGGCCGATGCGGTAAAGGGGCGTGTCAAGCAGCAGGTGATGGATGGATTGCTTCAGGTTAACCCGGTGGATGTGCCTAAGGCATTGATCGAAGAGGAAATTGACCGGCTCGTTAAGCAAACCAAAGAGCAGATGGCGATGGGTCAGAAGCAACCCCAGGACCTTGAATTGCCACGCTCGATGTTCGAAGCGCAGGCGATACGCCGCGTTACCTTGGGTTTACTGCTGGCGGAGATAGCGCGTAAGCATGAGCTCAAGGTGGATGGTAAGCGTGTGCGCGCCACCATCGAAAAGTTTGCCGCCAGCTACGAAAAGCCCGATGAGGTGGTCAAGTGGTACTATTCCAATCAGGAACACCTGTCCAATGTCGAGTCCATGGTGATCGAAGACCAACTCGTGGACTGGGTGCTGGAGCAAGCCAAGGTGAGTGACGAGCCGATGAGCTTCGATGCCGTCATGAATCCGGAAGCTGAGAAGAGCCAATAAGTCGAGGAAATCATTAGATGAATGACGTCAGGTCAAAGGCGGATTACGAAGACACGGTTATGAATCTGGTGCCGATGGTTGTCGAGCAGACCGCGCGCGGCGAGCGCGCGTACGATATCTATTCCCGCCTCCTCAAGGAACGCGTCATCTTCCTGGTCGGGCAGGTAGAAGACTATATGGCGAATCTGGTGGTGGCCCAATTGCTGTTTCTCGAAGCGGAGAATCCCGATAAGGACATCCATCTTTATATCAATTCGCCCGGTGGAGTCGTCAGTGCCGGTCTCTCCATTTATGACACCATGCAGTTCGTGAAACCCGACGTGAGCACCATGTGTATTGGTCAGGCGGCAAGCATGGGCGCATTGATCCTGGCAGGCGGGGCCGCGGGGAAACGTTTCTCCCAGCCGCATTCACGGATGATGATCCATCAACCGTTGGGTGGCGTACAGGGACAGGCCGCGGATATCGAGATTCACGCCCGTGAGATGCTGAAGGTGCGCGATCGGTTGAACAAGATTCTGGCCGAACATACCGGCCAACCACTGGAAAAGATTAAAGTTGATACCGATCGTGACAATTTCATGAGCGCTAACGACGCCGTTGAATACGGCCTGATCGATTCCGTTCTCACACACCGCGCGGGTCCCTGATTATCCGGGAACGAAGCGCCTTGCAATCGACTCCAAAGTCCATCGGGTGCTGAACGGGTGGGTTTCTGAGAGTACGAACACCGGCCAATTAGCCTAAATGCGCAGTGGGTTCCGGTTTGGGTTCTGATGCCGAATACCCTAGGAGTTCATGGAGTGTGTGACTCTTCCCTGGGTGGCACTTCACTCAGACCGGATCGTGTACAAGCTGCAAGTGATTGATTCAGATCAATCTGCTGGGTTTATCAAGCTTGCATATTCGAACATTTCGTAGCAATGTTGAATCAGAAACGCTCGTTATTTTGGTGAGGTAATGGCATGAGCGATGACAAGCACGGCAAGAACGAAGACGGAAAGCTGCTCTACTGCTCTTTCTGCGGCAAGAGTCAGCACGAAGTCCGGAAACTGATTGCCGGGCCATCGGTATACATCTGCGATGAGTGCGTTGAACTCTGTAACGACATTATCCGCGAGGAGATGCAGGATAAGTCGGGCAGTGAGGGCGGCAGTCGCCTGCCAAAACCCCAAGAGATCAAACAGATCCTGGACGAGTATGTCATCGGGCAGGAACGCGCCAAAAAGGTCCTGTCGGTTGCGGTATACAACCACTACAAGCGTCTCGATTCCGATCTGAAAAATGACGATATCGAATTGAGTAAAAGCAATATCCTGCTCATCGGTCCGACAGGCTCCGGTAAGACGCTGCTCGCCGAGACCCTGGCACGGCTGCTCAACGTGCCCTTTACCATCGCCGATGCGACAACACTGACCGAAGCCGGGTATGTCGGCGAGGATGTCGAGTCGATCATTCAGAAGTTGTTGCAGAAATGCGATTACGATGTCGAAAAGGCAGAGAGTGGCATCGTCTACATCGACGAAATTGATAAGATCTCGCGTAAATCTGATAACCCCTCCATTACTCGGGATGTTTCCGGAGAGGGTGTGCAGCAAGCCCTTTTGAAACTGATCGAGGGAACGGTTGCCGCCGTTCCACCGCAGGGTGGGCGTAAACACCCTCAACAAGAGTTTTTACAGGTCAACACGGCCAACATCCTGTTCATTTGCGGCGGGGCGTTCGATGGTCTGGACAAGATCATCAGGGGACGTTCGGAAAAGGGCGGAATCGGCTTCTCGGCGCAGGTCAAGAGCAAGGATGACAAGCGCAACGTGGGCGAGATCCTGCTCAATGTCGAACCTGAAGATCTGATCCGCTTCGGTTTGATTCCGGAATTCGTAGGCCGTATGCCGGTAGTCGCGACGTTGGAGGAACTCGATGAAGCGGCGCTGATGAAAATTCTGGTAGAACCCAAGAATGCCCTTACCAAGCAGTATCAGAAGCTCTTTGAGATGGAGGGTGCAGACCTCGAGTTCCGCGACGAGGCGTTGCTCGCGGTATCGCGGAAGGCGATGGAGCGCAAAACCGGCGCACGAGGCTTGCGCACCATCCTTGAGCAGGTGCTGCTGGATACGATGTACGACCTGCCCTCCATGGATAACGTGAGCAAGGTGGTCATAGACGAAGCAGTTATCACAGGCGACTCAGACCCCTACCTGATATATGAGGGCTCCGAGCAACCTCGGGTGGCGTCGGAGAAGTAGCCTACCCCATCCTCCATTGGGCAGGTTCGTGACCGCCCGAACGGAGTGAACAGGGTGATGGACGCAACAGGCCGGGTGGGCTTGAATTCTCCCCGCGGAGCCACAATGTGGTGAAGCATCCAACTCTTCCACGGCCGACCTGAGAACAAGCTTTGTTCCGCTGGTTGGCCCCGCAGTAGCCGAGAGAGGCGCCTGACATGGAACAATCTGATCACCTCGAATCGACCGCAGACAACGAGCCGCGCGAATTAACCATATTGCCTCTGCGCGACGTGGTCGTATTCCCGCACATGGTTATTCCGTTGTTTGTCGGGCGGGAAAAATCCATCAATGCCCTGGATCTTGCAATGGAGCAGGACAAGCAGATCCTGCTGGTGTCGCAGAAGAGTCCGGAAGTGGATGATCCTGGTATCGAAGATATCCACACAACCGGTACGCTCTCTAATATTCTTCAGCTTCTAAAACTGCCTGACGGGACGGTCAAGGTGCTCGTCGAGGGTGAACGGCGGGCCACGGTGGCGCGTTACCTGGAAACGGAGAAGTACTTTTCTGCAGATGTGGTTCCCGTGGTTGAGAGCGACGATACAGATGAGCGCGAATCGGAAGTGCTGATCCGCTCGGTAATGTCGATGTTCGATCAATACGTCAAACTCAACAAGAAGATCCCACCGGAGATCCTGACCTCGGTGGCGAGCATCGATGAATCGTCACGATTGGCGGATACTATAGCCGGACATATCCCACTGAAAATTGAGGAAAAACAGCAGATACTTGAGATGTCCTCACCGCGGGAACGTCTCGAACACATGCTCGGTGTCATGGAGTCAGAAATTGACATACTGCAGATGGAGAAGCGCATCCGTGGACGTGTCAAGAAGCAGATGGAGAAGAGCCAGCGCGAGTACTATCTGAATGAGCAGATGAAGGCAATTCAGAAGGAGTTGGGCGAACTGGAGGATGCTCCCAACGAGATCGAAGAACTCGCGCAAAAGATCGAAAAGGCAGGCATGACAAAGGAGGCCAAGGAAAAGGCGAATTCCGAGCTGAATAAACTGAAAATGATGTCGCCCATGTCTGCGGAGGCGACCGTGGTTCGCAACTACATCGATTGGCTGGTGAGCGTGCCATGGAAAAAGCGCTCCAAGATTCATCGCGATATTGCCAAGGCAGAAGAGGTTCTAGAGGCGGATCACTACGGACTGGAAAAGGTCAAGGAACGTATTCTCGAGTACCTCGCCGTACAACAGCGCGTCAAGAAGCTCAAAGGCCCCATACTCTGCCTGGTCGGTCCACCGGGTGTGGGCAAGACGTCCCTGGGGCAATCGATCGCGCGTGCCACCAACCGCAAGTTTGTTCGCATGTCACTTGGAGGTGTGCGTGACGAGGCGGAGATACGCGGGCATCGGCGCACCTATATCGGATCGCTTCCGGGCAAGATCGTGCAGAATCTCTCCAAGGTCGGAACCCGCAACCCTTTGTTTCTTTTGGACGAGATCGACAAGATGTCGATGGATTTTCGCGGTGATCCGTCGTCGGCGCTTTTGGAAGTGCTGGATCCCGAGCAGAATCACACGTTTGCCGACCATTATCTGGAAGTGGATTTTGATCTCTCCGAGGTGATGTTCGTGGCAACCGCCAATACTCTGAACATACCTTCGCCGTTGTTGGATCGTATGGAAGTAATTCGCCTGGCCGGTTACACCGAAGACGAGAAGATCAATATCGCTGCCCGTTATCTCATTCCTAAACAGGTAAAGAATAACGGTTTGAAAGAGGACGAACTGCATATCGCCGAAGGGGCGCTGCGCGATATCGTTCGCTTCTACACGCGTGAGGCTGGGGTGCGAAACCTGGAGCGCGAAATTTCAAAGATCTGCCGTAAGGTGGTGAAAGAAATATTGTTGAAACCCAGGGAAGAGCGTACAAAAATTACGCCGAAGAACCTGGATAAGTATCTGGGCGTGAAGCGCTTCCGCTTTGGGCTTGCTGAGGAACACGATCAGGTCGGGCAAGTGACGGGTTTGGCTTGGACGGAAGTGGGAGGCGAGTTGTTGACCATCGAAGGATCGGTTATTCCAGGTAAGGGAAAGCTCATTCATACCGGGCACTTGGGTGAGGTCATGCAGGAATCGATCCAAGCCGCAATGACTGTCGTGCGCAGCCGCGCGACCGTGCTGGGCATCGATCCGGATTTCTATCAGAACAATGACGTGCACATACATGTTCCAGAAGGCGCCACACCAAAGGATGGTCCAAGTGCCGGTATTGCGATGTGTACTGCTTTGGTTTCCGCGCTCTCTGACGTTCCAGTCAGGTCTGACGTCGCGATGACAGGTGAGATCACCTTGCGCGGTGAGGTATTGCCTATCGGTGGATTGAAAGAAAAACTCCTCGCAGCGCATCGCGGAGGAATAAAAACAGTATTGATTCCGAAGGAGAACGAACGTGATCTTGTCGATATTCCCAAGAATATTCAAAAAGATCTCGAAATATACCCGGTACAGTGGATAGACGAGGTGCTTGAAGTGGCGTTACAGAAGGTACCACGTCCGCAGAGTGAAGAGGACGTCGCCGTCAAAGAGGGTGACGAAGAGAGCGTATCTCAGCAAGAAAATACCGATGAAAATACGTCGCGTCCACGCGCCCACTAGTACAAGGGCACTTCCTTGACAGGGCGTGCGAGGGGCCTGTATAAAGCCCATCTTACGCCACCGGTGGCCAGGTGTTTTGGGGTTGCTAACAAGGACAGCCCGGTCACATCAGGAAGTCCCATCAAGGCAGTTACAACCTAACGAGGAAAAAGGGGGAATACCTTAATGAACAAAACCGATCTTATCGACGCCATTGCCGAATCCGCTGACATCTCCAAAGCAGCAGCTACCCGGGCCCTGGATGCTGTGACCGGTTCGATTGCCGGTGCCTTGCAGAAGGGTGATCAGGTTTCACTCGTGGGCTTCGGAACCTTCCTGGTACGTGCACGCGCAGCGCGCAGCGGTCGCAACCCGAAAACCGGCGAAACCATCAATATTGCTGCCTCAAAAGTCCCCGCTTTCAAGGCTGGCAAAGCCCTGAAGGATGCCGTAAACTAGCGCGCCTTCGTAAATGGGTGCTTAGCTCAGCTGGGAGAGCGTCGCCCTTACAAGGCGAATGTCGGGGGTTCAAATCCCTCAGCACCCACCAGGTTATTTCGGAGTGGTAGTTCAGTTGGTTAGAATACCGGCCTGTCACGCCGGGGGTCGCGGGTTCGAGTCCCGTCCACTCCGCCAACTGCCCGGGAGAGGGTGCCAATCATGAGGCACCCTTTTTTCGTTGTGATGGATAAAAAAATCCAGGGCAGCTGCCGACAGTCAAGGGTCTGACGCTGGAGCGAATGTATCGAGCCTCCAGCGCACCAATAAAGAGTGAGCGAACTCCATGCTGCAAGCCATTCGTGAGAAAGCCCAAGGCTGGATAGCCTACGCCATTGTCGGATTCATCAGTATCCCCTTCGCGCTATGGGGAGTGAATCAGTACTTTGATGGTGGTGGTGAACTCAACGTAATTTCTATCAATGATCGTGACGTAACTCAGCGCGAGTTTCGTCAAGCCTACTCTGACCAACGGCGCAATCTGCAACAGTTGATGGGTGAAAACTACCGTCCTGAACTCATTGATGAAGATCGTGTGCGGGAGCAGGTGATCGATAACCTGGTCGAAAACGAATTACTGATCACCTCTGCCGACAATCGGGGGTTTCGCATCAGTGATGCCCAAGTGGCAGAGGTCATCCAATCAGAATCCTCCTTCCAGCGCGATGGGCGTTTTGAGCGCACTTTGTTTGAACAGTACCTGCGCAGTCAGGGCGAGTCGGCGGACAGTTTCGGGTATCGGTTGAAGAGCATCATGTTGCGCAATCAGATGCAGGGCGGCATCGCCGGTTCCGATTTCGTTACACCAAAAGCGCTGAGCCGCCTGGAGAATCTACGCAGTCAAAAGAGGGAGATTGAGTACGTAGTTGTCCCCAAGGATCACTTTGCGGAGGGGAAACCTGCGGACAGCGAGATTGCCGCTTACTATGAAGAAAACAAACCGCGATTCCTCACCCCCGAGCAAGTCAGAGTTGAGTATCTTGAGCTGAAACTCGCGGATATTGCGGCGACCATGACACCCGATGAGACGGCGTTGAGACAGAGATACGAAGAGCAGAAAACCCGTTTCGGGACACCTGAGGATCGACAGGTCGCCCACATACTTGTGACGGTGGATGATGAAACCAACGAGGAGCAGGCCAAGGCCAAGGCAGAATCTTTGCGCAAGCGCATCCTCGGTGGGGAGCGTTTCGAAGACCTAGCGAAGAAAGAATCGCAGGATCCAGGTTCTGCGGATCAAGGCGGAGATCTGGGTTTCATCGGACACGGCATCGTAGATGCGGAGTTGGAAAAGGCCGCCTACGCGATGGGGCTTTCAGATGTCAGCGAACCAGTGCGTTCGGCATTCGGTTATCACATCCTTGTGGTCAATGCGGTGAAACCGGGCAGCATCAAATCGTTCGAGACGGTCAAAGAACAATTGAAAAAGGAAATGCAGCGCGAGATGGCTGAAAGCCAGTTCTTTGAACAGGCAGAACAGCTGGCGACCGCAGCTTACGAAAATCCAGAAACGCTTACTGTCGCGGCGGAGCGTTTAGCCATTAAAGTCGCTCAGAGTGATTGGTTCTCTCGCGAAGGTGGTGAAGGGATTGCGCGCAATCCTCGTGTAATTGCGGCAGCGTTCAGCGATGACGTACTGAACCGCAAGAACAATAGCGAACCACTGGAACTGAGTGCAGAGCATTACGTGGTAGTACGAATACTGGAACATCAACCTTCCCGGCAACAAACACTCGATGAAGTACGCGATCAAATCATAAGCTCTATGTCGGTTGAAATGGCGAAACAGCGTGCCCGCGACATGGGGCGGGCATTGGCGCAGCAACTCAAGGACGGTGCCCGGTTGGTAGAACTTGCAGCGGCGGAAGGTTTGGAGCTGAAAAAGCCGGCACCGGTATCGCGTACGGATGGAGAAATCCCCGCAGAGTTGCGTGGGCTTGTCTTCCAACTGGCCGCCCCCGATGCCGGGACCGTCAGTGTGGGTGGCGTGAGTTTGGGGAATGGTGATTACGCAGTTGTTGCTTTGACAGGGGTGGCCACTGACGTTGCGAACGAGTCGGAAACGGCGGCAGCGCTGAAAGACGCAGTGCTTCAGGCGCGTGGTCAGAGTGCGGTTAGAGCTACAATCGAATCCATGCGGGCCAAAGCAAAAATCCGCGTTAATCGGGAGAACTTCTAGAACCTATCTGAAATTCCCGGTGTGCTGTGCCGGTCGCTCACGGGGGATTTTAATGGAATGGTCGCCCCTTCCTTACCCGGCATCTGAGTGCCACAGTGGGAGCGTGAAGCAAACCACTTAACAGAAAGGGGCGACCGAGATGAAGATTACGACAGTAGGGATTGATGTGGCAAAGACGTTGTTGCAGGTTCATGGTGTGGATGAGCGAGGTCGGGCGGTTATTCGAA